>PMWT01000225.1 GCA_003166025.1 Acidimicrobiaceae bacterium
TGGGCCTGACGGCCGGGACCGGGCCGTTTGGAGGTCCGCTCCTTACTTCCGGGTACGGACGAAGTTCTTCTCGACCGTGACCGCGCGCTGGCCTATGTCAAATGACGGCACAGCTGGCAAACTGATAATGGGCGACCTAATGGCACCAAATTGCATTTTGCGTTTTGGAAGCCCGTTGAAAAGTCAGCTGGCGCGCAACAGGGGGCGGACAATTAGCCCGACCCCTGTTGACCGGCACGCCCTAAATGTCATCGAGTTGAGACCACCTCGAAGCCGACCGCCGATCGGGTTCGTACTGGCCGTAATTGAACGTGTAAGGGTGCCACCGGGCCGACCAGGTTCGGCCGGGCGACGCTTTGACAGCGCCAACCGATCGGCTTCCGCCTGGCCCGTTTACTAGCCCGGCGGACCGTCCTCCTCGGACGAGCTCGAAACTAGCATCAGCTCTCCTTTCGAGTAACGGTTGCCCTGAGCAGGAACTTATGCTCTAAAACGAATTGTACCGCAAGGGCCGGTCTATGTCCACGGGCCTTTTTGAGTTATTCGCCTTTTGGTGGAGGTGGTCCGGGGGGGGCCACATCTGCCGAACGGCCCCTTGACATCATAGGTACTGAAAAGCTATGATAGCGCTGGAGCGGGCGATGCCCCGCTCATATCGCGGTCCATCACCCTCACTTCCCGGGGACGGGAGCCGCCGTTCAGCGACCCGACCGCAGGAGGGCGAATGCCCCGTACCGTTGACCTTTTTCTGGACAGTGACCAACCTCTCGACCGCGTGGCCGAGCAGTTGGCCGAGCTGACCAGCGCTCGTTTCGTTGCCTCACCCGACCAGGCCCACTTCGTCGTCCATGACGGAGACGTCGTCGCCTACCTCACCGGTCATGACTTTCTCGACGACGACGACTTACCGCTGAGCGAGTTCCGCTACGTCTTGTCGGCGTCGGTGCCGCCGGGCATGTCCATCGAAGACAGCCGGGAACTGTCGTTCCTGCGCCGGGTCAACGCCGGCCTACGCCAGAGCGGTGCGTTTGCTTCCCTATTGGTGATCGACCTGGAGCGCCCGGACACGACGCCGGTCGACGCCCGGTGATGCGAGAGGCGCAAGAGGGGCCGCCCTGCCGCCACCATGGGACCACTGGCAGCCTTGACGAGTCGCAGCGGCGGGCCAGCCACGAAGAGCTGGCTGTGGCGCAGATCCTGGCGGCTGAAGGCCACCAGGTCCGCACGGTCGCAGAGCGCAAGGGCGCTCGCACACCCGACCTCATCGCCTGCGGTACCTCCGTCGAGGTGAAGGCGTTCCAGACGCTCGAGCAACGCTCGGGGCGCCCCCCGAGCCCCCGCAGCGTTGCCAACAAGCTCCTTGACGCCCGAGGCCAGGGCGCCCTAGCCGTGGTCCGGGGCGGTGACAGCGGTTTGACGAAGGCGACGGCACGCGCGGGCTACGCCATGTTTTGTGAACACGCGGCCCAAAAGGGCCTGGGCCGGCTGCGCGCCGTACGGGTACTCGGTAAGGACTTCGACATGTCCTTTGGCGTCGTTGCCGACGTACGCCAGCTTCGCCAAGGTCGCCAGGCCGTCCGGCCTGCGGCCGACCGTGGGGGGCAGCCTCGGCCTGCACCTGCGCCCGTCCGAGGTGGCCCCGCCCGCCCCCGGCTCAGCACCTGAGCGCGGGCGTTGGCGGGCAGGCCCCGCCGGTCAGGACGGGCTTTGGCCCTTCGGGGCCATCCGGCAGGGACATACTTGCTTCATGGGGGCACCGCCACAGGAATGGGCCGCTTCGTTCAATGTCCAGGCGTCCCTCGTTGTCGAGGACCGGGCCGCCGATGACGGTGAGCAACTGCCCTCGGAGCGGGAGGCTCGTCATGGGTTCCTCGAGCGCTTGCCACCCGGCTATGCCGAACAAACGGCTCCGCAGGTCGCGGCCCGGGATTGGGCCGAGATCTTCAGGTTGCTGACCCGGGGGACAGCGGGGCCCGCCGGGCCGGGTCATGGCCCCGCGGGGGATAGTCGCCCAGCTGCCGGGGACGCCCACATGGCGCTCGGTCCCGGCCGTGCCGGTGCCCCAGGAGACTTCCGCCTGCGCCGTACCGCCTTGAGCAGGGCCGAGCTGTCTTCGTTGCTGCGCGCCGTCGAGAGCTTCGGCCTCGTCGCCGAGGAAGCGGTGCCCTGGCATTTCGCCCTGGACCTCCCGCAAGGGGACGTGTTCATCGACGACGTCGGCCTGCGTATAGGTACTCCCGTGGCGCCGCCGGGTTTCGAGCTGGCCACGGGCGGGGCGCGGCTGGTCGACGCTCTCAACGCCGCCATAGGTGCCAAGACCGAGCTGAGCGTGCTCAACCGGCTGGTGGTCGGGGCCGGCCTGGGCTGGCGGGAGGTGAACCTGCTCCACGCCTACTGTGCCTATCGCCTGGCTGTCGGAGGACCGCGTGCGGCCGAGCGGGCGGACCTCATGACCGACGCCCTCGTAGTTTTCCCGTCCGCCGCCGCCGCCGCTGTGGCCCTCTTTCGTGCCCTTTTCGGGCCCAGGGGCGCCGACGCGGAAGGGGCCCGGGCCGATTTGTTGGCGGCGCTGGCTGGGGTCCCGGACCTTCGCCACGACGAGGCCCTGAGGGAGCTCGTGGCCCTCGTCGAGGCCACCACCAGGACCAACTGGGCGCTCGACCGGGAGACGATCTCGCTCAAGTTCGCCAGCAGTTCCATCCCTTTTTTGCCCCCGCCCGTCCCTCTGGCCGAGATGTTCGTGTGGTCCCCGGAGTTCGACGGGCTCCATTTGCGCTTCGGCCCGGTCGCCCGGGGGGGCATACGTTGGAGCGACAGGCGTTCAGACCTGCGGGGAGAGGTACTGGGCCTGGCCCGGGCCCAGGTCAAGAAAAACGCCCTGATCGTGCCGACCGGGGCCAAGGGAGCCTTCGTACTGCACGAGGATCCGGCTGACCGAGCGGAACGAAGCCGAAGAGGCCGAGACGCCTACCGCGCCTTCATCGGGGCCTTGTTGGACGTGACGGACAACATCGTCGACGAGAAAGTGGCCCACCCTCGGGAGGTGGTGTGCCGGGACGGTGACGACGCTTATCTCGTGGTCGCCCCGGACAAAGGCACCGGCTCGTTTTCCGACCTGGCCAACGCCATCAGCTCGGAAAGGGGTTATTGGCTCGGGGACGCGTTCGCCTCGGGGGGCAGTCACGGTTATGACCACAAGGCTCTCGCCATAACGGCCAAAGGAGCCTGGCTGGCGGTACGGCGGCATTTTCGGGCGCTGGGCATGGACGCCCAGAGCGAGCCCTTGCGGGTCGTTGGGGTCGGCGACATGTCCGGTGACGTCTTCGGCAATGGCATGCTCCAGAGCCGCAGCATCTGTCTGGTGGCGGCCTTCGACCACCGGGACGTCTTCATCGACCCGACGCCCGACGCCGGGCGGTCCTTCGCCGAGCGGGGGCGTCTGAGCCGGCTCGAGCGCTCCAGCTGGCAGGACTACGACCTGAGCGTGGCCTCCCCGGGCGCCGGGGCCTACCCCCGGCACGCGAAGCAGGTAAAGCTATCGCCCGCCGCGGCCGCCATGCTCGGCACGGGGCCCGGCCCCATATCGCCCCCCGAACTCGTGCGGGCGGTACTACAGGCGCCCGCCGACCTGCTTTTTTTCGGTGGCGTGGGCACTTTTGTCAAGGCCTTCGACGAGAGCGACATCGCGGTGGACGACAGCGCCAACGACGACGTCAGGGTCGACGCCCGCCAGCTACGGGCCCGCGTCATCGCCGAGGGCGCCAACCTGGCCATTACTCAGCGCGCCCGGGCCGGCTACTCGCGCCGCGGAGGCCGGGTCAACACCGACTTCGTAGACAATTCGGCCGGCGTGGCCATGTCCGACCGGGAGGTAAACCTGAAAATCCTCCTGGCGCTGGCCGTAGCCCGTGGACGGCTGGACGCTCCCGGGCGTGACCGGCTCCTAAAAGACGAGGAACAGGCGGTAGCGGCAGCGGTCCTGACCGGTGTGGAGCGAGGTTTGGTGGCCCTCGACTGGGCGGCGGCCTCGAGCGCGGCGGACCTGCCGGCGTACGAGGCCCTGATGGAAGATCTCGAGCACGCCGGCGTGCTGGGCCGCGATGTGGAGGCGCTTCCCACCGAAGAGGAGCTCTCCCGGCGCAAGCAGGCCGGCGCCGGTTTGAGCCGGCCCGAACTGGCGGTACTTTTCGCCTACGCCCGTAGCGAGTTGGCGCGCTCGATCGAAGGCTCTTCTCTGACCGGCGAAGAGGCGTTGAGGCCGTGCGTCCTGCGCTATTTCCCGCCCTCGGTGCGCGAGGCCTTCTCCGACCTGGTGCCCGAGCACCCTCTGTACCACCAGCTCCTGTCTTGCGAGCTCGCCAACGAGATAGTCGACCGCATGGGGGCTGTCTGGGCTCATGAGCTGGCCGGGGAGACGGCTCGGGGGCTGTCGGAGGTGGCCGGTTGTTACTGGACGGCCCGCCAAGTGATGGCCGTTGACAACAGTTTCGCCGACGTCGACGCCCTCGGTTGGTCGCTGAGCGGGCCCGGTGAAGAGGCGCTGCGAGGGCGCGCCGGCGAGGCGCTCGACCGGCTGGCCCGGTGGTACCTGCACCGGCAGGGGACGTTCCGGCCAGGTGAGGTGATCGACCGGGACCGGCCGTACGCCGAGGGCCTGGAGGCGCCCGGGGCCGGGCCTGGCCCGTTCGACAACGAGCTCGTCCATCTCGGTGTACCGGCCGAAGTGGCCGCCCGGGCTGGGCGCCTGGCCCCACTGGCCTCGGTGGGCGAGCTGGCCGAGGCGGCCCGGGCCGCCGGCCGCCCGCTGGAAGTGGCGGTGGACGCCTACCCCGTGCTCGAGGACGGCCTTTGCCTACGGCCGCTGTTGGGGGCGCTGGGCCGACGCCCGGCGCCCGACCGCTGGGAACGCTGGCAACTGCATTCACTGGCCGACGATCTCGCCGAGAGCCGGGGGGCGGCCCTGGCCGAGGCCCTCCGGCGGTCCCCTTCGCTCGACGGCCAGGCCGCCGGGCACGAATGGCTGGCCGAAAGGGCCGCCGCCCTGCCCCGAGCCGCCCTGCTGGCACACCGGGTCGAGGTAGGCGCCTCGCCCAGCCTGTCGCTGATCGCCCTGGCCGTCCGGGCGGTGGGGGACACCGTCGAAGCCGGCTGAAACCGAGCCGACGGACTTTCGGACCGATCAGATGGGCTGGGACCGATTAGAAAGGGGTGCGTGAAGCTCGCCATCGCCAATGACCACGCCGGCTACTCGCTGAAGCTGGTGGTCATGTCACATCTGCGGGCCCTCGGCCATGAAGTCGACGACCTGGGCGCCTACTCGGAGGACCCTGTTGACTACCCGCCCTTTTGCGCCGCCTGCGCCCGCCACGTGGTCGCCGGCCTGGCCGAGGCGGGCATCGTGATCGGTGGGTCGGGCCAGGGGGAGCAGATTTCGGCCAACAAGGTCCACGGGGCCCGGGCCGCGCTGTGCCATGACGAGTACACGGCCCGCCTGGCCCGCCAGCACAACAACGCCAACGTCCTGGCCCTGGGGGCCCGGATCCTGGCGCCGGTACTGGCGTGTGACATCGTGGACACCTTCCTGACCTCGGAGTTCCAAGGCGGCCGTCACCAGGAGCGCCTGGACGAGATAAGTGCCATCGAGGTGGAAGAAAGTCGGGCGTGGGCCGCGGCACAGGGGCCCGGCCAACCCTGAGCCTGGCCTCGACGGGACGGCCTGACTGCCACCAGGACCAGGGGTCGCTGGTCGGTTTCGAGCTGGTCCGGGTATCGGTCCCGCTGATCGCGCCGTGGGCCAGCAGCGCGGGTACCTTTTCCCAACGGGACAGCCTGCTGGTAAGGGCGGTGCTGCGCTTCCGGGGCGACCGCGGCGCGGCCAACGAGGTCGAGGGTTGGGGGGAGTGCCCGGCGCTGCCCGGGCCCACCTACAGTGCGGAGTACACGGCCGGGGCGCAGGACGTCTCCGAGCGTTACCTGGTACCGGCCCTGTTGCGCAAGAGCGTGGCCTGCGTCGCCGGGGTGGCGCCCGCCCTGGCCGGCGTGAAGGGGCACAACATGGCCAAGACCGCCTTCGAGGCGGCCCTAATGGACGCTGAGCTGGTGGCAGGCGGCGTCCGTATGGCCGACTTCCTGGGCGGCCAGAGCCGCACCGGTGCCGTCGTGGCCGACAGCGTGGCGGCCGGCGTTGCCATCGGGCTCAGCGGGTCTCTGGGCGAGCTGCTCGACGAGGTCGCTCTCCGGCTTGAGGAGGGCTACCGGCGGGTCAAGCTGAAAGTGCGCCCAGGCTGGGACGTCGAGCCCGTGGGCGCCGTGCGGGAGCGCTGGCCGGCCCTGGTGCTGTTCGCCGACGCCAATGGATCCTACGGGCGCCTGCCCATGGGCCAGGCCGCCGAGCAGCTGGCCCGGCTCGACGGCTATGGGCTTTCCTGTCTCGAACAGCCTTTGGGCGACGACGACCTGGCCGGGCATGCCGAGCTGGCCCGCCGGCTAGGTACCCCGCTGTGCCTGGACGAGGCCCTCACCTCTCCTGGCGCCATTGTCAGCGCCCTGCGGGTCGGTGCCTGCTCGGTGGTCAATATCAAGGCCGGGCGCCTGGGGGGCTACCTGGAGGCGGTACGGGCCCACGACCTCTGCGTCGAGCAGCGGGTGCCGGTGTGGTGCGGGGGGATGGTCGAGACGGGGATCGCCCGGGCGGCGAACCTGGCCCTGGCGTCGCTGCCCGGTTTCTGCCTCCCCGGCGACCTGTCCGCCACGGGCCGGTTCTTCGAGGTCGACCTCGCCGGCCCCATGGCGCTGCGGCCGGACGGGACTATAGCGGTCCCCTCGGGCGCAGGTCTCGGCGTGCCCGTCGACCAAGAGGCGATCAGCAGGTTTTCGACCTCGAGGACGTGGTGGCCCCGATGACACTGCCCCTGTGGCCGGCCGCCGAGGGCGGCGCCGGGGACAGAGCTTCTGGTGGCCGTGGTGGGTCGGCCAGCCAACCGCCCCGTAGGGTCACCTTGGTGCGCCTGGCGGGCGAGATAGCCCGTTCGCTGGCCGACATCGGACGCGTGGCGGTCGAGGGAGAGGTGTACCGGCCCCAGACCTACAGGGCCGGGCGCACCTACTTCACGCTGCGCGACCGGGCGGCCCAAATGCCCGTTTCCTTTTCCGCCCGAGTGGCGCGCCGGTGCCGGGCCGTCGACGGCGAACGGGTACTGGTCGTCGGCAGTTTGGTCTGGGGCAACGACAGAGGCCAACTTGTCCTGGAGGCGGACGAAGTCGTCCCGATCGGGGAAGGGGCGGTGGCGGCCATGATCGCCGAGACCCGGGCCCGCCTGGCTTCCGAGGGCCTGCTCGACCGGCAACGGCGCCCGCTGCCGCGCTTGCCCCGGGTGATCGGAGTCCTGTGCGGGTCGGAGGCAGCGGTACGAAAGGACATCGAGTCGGTGGTGGCGGCGCGCTTCGCCGGCTATCCCCTTTACGTGGAGGAGACGACGGTGAGCGGCCCGGGTGCGGCGCTGAGCATCGTGGAGGCCCTGCAAAGGTTGTCGAGCCGGCCGGACGTCGACGTATTGGTCCTGGCCCGAGGCGGCGGGGACGCCACCGCCCTGCTGCCCTGGAGCGACGAGGACCTGTGCCGGGCCGTGGCGGCCTGCCCCGTGCCCGTCGTGTCCGCCATAGGCCACGAGTCCGATCGGCCGTTGTGCGACGAGGTGGCGGACCTCAGGTGCGGCACGCCCTCTATAGCCGCCCACGCCGTGGTCCCTGACCGTCACCAATTGGAGGCCGAACTGGCAGGCTTGATCGAGGCCGCGACGCGTCTGGTCGACCGCCGGCGCGAGCTGGACCGGGAACGGCTGGGGCGCGTCGATGTCACCAGCGCCCTCGCCGCCGGCATGCAAAGGGCGTCCAGCCGGCTACGCCACGCCGCCGACCGCCTGGAGTGGGCACACCCGGGCACCCACCTGCAACTGTCCCGGCGGCGCCTGGACCACTGCGACTGGCGCCGGCCGATGGCCGCACAGCTCCAGTCCAGCCGGGGCCGGGCGGAAGCGTTGGGCCGCCATGCCCGTTCCCTGTCTCCCCAACATGTGATCGAGCGGGGCTTTGCCGTCGTGCGCCGCCTCGACGGGACCGTCGTGCGTGGGCCCGATCAGGTGGGCCCGGGCGACCTCGTGGAGCTGACCGTAGCCCGGGGCCGCATTTCGGCGCGCGTCGAGGACGGCGACGGGGACCGGGGCTAGGCTTCGGCGCGTTGACCTTCGACCCCAAGCTATGCGGCGTTGACGGCCCGCTCGCTTCGCTGACATTCGAAGAGCTGCTGGCTGCCCTGGAGCTCGTCACCGGCCGGTTGGCCAACGGCGACCTCGGGATCGAAGCGGCCGCCGACCTCTACGAGCAGGCGGAGCTCCTGCATGCCGCGGCCAGCGAACGCCTCGCCGCCGTAGAGGCCCGGATCGAGCGGCTCCGCCACGCCGGCCCCGCCTGAGGCCCAAAAGCGCCAGGACGGCCGGCACGCCGGCATTTCATCGGGCCCAGCCGACGGCGAAGCACCGGTCGTCGAGCCGGCCCGGCGACCACCGCTGCCATTGGCCGTTCATCGCCCGGCGGGTGGCCTCCGTCCAGCTGATCACGTCGGGTCGCGAGATCCGGCGTACGACCTGGACCAGACCGCCGTCGTAGACCTTGTAGCCGGCCCACACGCCCGGGTAGTCCTTGGTCGCGCCCACTTCGCTGATTACGATCGGGCCGTAGTCATAACGGCGGTTCCGGTGGCGGTGGCCGCACGTCACGAACGCGCCGGGCTTGGCCGCCACCAGAGCGTCCAGGAAGTGGCGGCTTTCGCCAAACGGCACACCGGGAGGGTGGACGGTGGGGAAGCGGTGAAGCTCGGGCGGGTGGTGCAGGGCCACCCAGACGGGGCCGGACGACTCCGCCGACAGCCGCACGGCTCTCAGGCCGATCTCCGCCGGCAGTTGCCCCCGGTGGTAGCGAGGGTCTCCATCGACGGTGTTGACGAGCACCAACCGCACTCCGGGGAGGTCGCGGGCGTAGGGCACCCAGGGCACAGCCAAGCCCTGTTCGCCGAGGATGGCCCGGCTGTTGACCCCTTGTTTGTTGTCGTGGTTGCCGAGGAACGCTTCGACCGGCACCGGGCTGGCGCTCAGGATCCGGGCCGCGTCGCGCACCTCGGCCGGCGTCGTCCGGTTCGTGAGGTCGCCCTTGGCCACGATGAGCTCGGCGCCCCAGTCCACGGCTTCGTCTATCGCCGCCCGCAGGGCGCGGACGGGATAGGGCTCGCCTGGCCCCGCGCCGTCGGGCGCCGGGTTTTCCAGGGCGTCGTGGATCCGGCCCATCACCCCGAAGCGCCTTTCGCCGATATGCACGTCGCTGACGGTGGCGAAGCGGCACAGCAGGTGTTCGCCGGGCACGGCCAGTGTGTGCAGGCGGCCGGCGCGGAAGCGGGGGACCCCCCGTCCGGTGGCTACCACGTCGTAGGTCGTGGCCGGGGACAGGCCGTCGAGGACCACCGAGCCGGCACCGGCGGGCCAGGCCGGGTCAAGAGGTCGGGCGCGGCCCGGAGCGTCCAGGACCAGCTGTACCGGGGGCGATGCCAGAGGGTGGGCCACGCTGTCGCCCACCTCTATCGTCAGGTCCTCGGCCGGTGAGGCCCTCCAGGTGAGCTGGGCCGAGCAGTCGTCCACTGCGAACACGCGCAGCGGCCACCTCCGGGACCGGGGGTGCCCGCCGATGACCGCTGGCGTCAAGGCGCCCCTGGCGCCCGGGCGGTGAGCGCCGCCCGCAGCTGGCCGGCGACCCGGGCTTTGAAGACCTGGTTGACGTGCAGGCGTTCCCGGGACTGGCGCACCTTGAGCTCGCCCCGCGTCACCGGGTGCGAGTCCAGCCACGCCGATGCCCGTTGCACGGCGTCGTCCCCGGCCGCCACTAGGGCAGGCAGCTGCTCGAGGACCCGGTGCATGGTGTTTTGCGGCCAGCGCAGGAGCATTTCGTCCCAGTGCTGCTCGATGGCTTCCCACGCCGCCGCGGAGCCGGCCCGGCGGGCTAACACCCCGGCCAGTACGTAGGGTGCGTCCTGGGAACGGACTTCGCCCGAGAAGACCAGGTCGAGCGTGCGCCGGATCTCCGCCGGTTGGGGAAAACCGGCCAGGGAATGCAGGTACCTGACCTCGTCCTGGGGTGTGGCGGCGTTCCTGTAGTGGGAATAAAGCAGTTCCCAGTCCTTTTCGGTCCCTGACGCCGCCACCACCTGTGCCACCGCCGTGGCCAGGTCGGGAGCCAAGGGCGCGCGGCCGGCGTCAGCCGCGGCAAGGAGCTGGCGAGCCCTCGACCCCACCTCGGCGTCGGCGCCGAGGACGCCCAACAGGGTGACCAGCCGGGCGCGCAGCCGCGCCCGGCGGGGGCTCTCGCCGGCACCTTCCCCCGCCGCTTTGCCTTCCCATCCCACTTCTCGGAAGATGCCGTCGGCCAGGTGCCTCACCAGGCGTTGCAGCAAAGCCAGCTCCGCTTGCCCGGCGACAAGCTCGATGAGCCCGAGACCGCCGGACACCGCCCACCAGACATCGGGGTCCTGTTCGTCTCCCAGCAGGGACCAGAGCGTGAGGGACCTGTCCAGCGGTACCAGCCCGGCCACCGTGGCCGCCCAGGTGTCAGCGACCAGGCTCAGGCGTTCGGGGTCGCCGAGCTGGTCGAGGGACCGGTACAACCGCCCCACGAGCTCTTCGTCGTAACGGGCCCGGTACACCCCCCAGGAGTTCTCGTTGACCACGGCCCAGGCGGGCTCGTCTTCGAGGACCACGGTCGTCGACTCGTCCTCGAGCAGCAGGCGGCGGTGCTCGACGGCGCCATCGGCGGTGGCGTACCGCAGGGTCAGGGGTACCGCCCAGAGCTGTCGGCCGTCCGGGGTGCCGTCCATGAAGAACCGGCTTTGCGAAAGGCGCAGCTCGGACGGTCCGGTGCGCTCGACCGAGATCATCGGGTGACCGGCCTGGTTGACCCAGGTGCCCATCACGGTTTGCACCGGCTGGCCGGAGGCGACTTCCAGCGCGTCCCACAGGTCGGTGGTGTCGGTGTTCGAGAAGCGGTGCTTGTCGAGATAGATGTTGAGGCCCCTACGGAACGTCTCCTCGCCCAGGTAGCGCTCGATCATGCGCAGGACCGCTCCGCCCTTGTCGTAGGTGATGGAGTCGAACATGTTGTCCGCCTCCTCGGGGCGGCCGACGGGGTACTCGATAGGCCGGCTGGCGTGCAGGCTGTCGGTGGCCAACGCCGCGGCGCGGTCCACCCCGAAGTTCGTCCACACCTGCCAGGCAGGCTCGAAGGCGTCGGCCACCAGCAGCTCCATGAACGTGGCGAAGGCCTCGTTCAGCCAGATCCCCTCCCACCAACGCATGGTGACGAGGTCGCCGAACCACATGTGAGCCGTTTCGTGGGCGATGGTCGACACCACCCGTTGACGTTCGACCTGAGAGGCATCCGCGGCCACCAGCAACGCCGTCTCGCGGTAAGTCACCAGGCCCAAGTTCTCCATGGCCCCGGCGGCGAAGTCGGGGATGCCGACATGGTCGAGCTTGTCTGCCGGGTAGGGCATCGAGAAGTAACTGCTGAGGAAAGACAGAGCGTGGACGGCTGCCTCCTCGGCCACGGCCCGCAGGGCACCACGCCCGGGCACGGAGCCGATGCGCAGAGGGACGCCGTCCACGTTCCTCGTCTCGCTCAGTTCGAAGGGCCCGATGACGACGGCCACTATGTAGGTGGACATCGGTAGGGTGTCGGCGAAACGGGTGCGCCGTTTGCCGTCTTCTACGACCTCGGACGAGATCTCCCTGGCGTTGCCGAGGACAGTCAGGCCGTCCTCGGCCACGACGGTCACCCCGAAAGTCGCCTTAAAGTCCGGTTCGTCCCAGCATGGAAAAGCGCGCCGGGCATCGGTGGACTCGAACTGCGTAGCGGCCAGCCAGGTCTCTTCGCCGTCTTTGCTCTTGTACTTGCTGCGGTAAAAACCGCGCAACCGGTCGTTGAGCCGGCCCGCGAAACGAAGGTCCAACCGCCACGGCCCCGGTGCCAGCGCCTCGGGCGTCCCCAGTACCAGCTGCTCCTCCTCGGGCCGGTAGGTGACGGTCACCTCGATGCCCCGGCCGTCAGCGCCGACCAACCGGGCCTCGCTGACCTCGAGCTCAGCGGCGTTGAGGACCACCTCGTCGGTGGCCTCCAGCACTTCGACCTCGACGGCAGCCTCGCCATCGAAACTGGCATTCGTGAAGTCGGGCTTGAAGACCAGGTCATAGTGCCGTGGCACCACGGTCCTCGGCAGACGGTACGGGGGCAGTTCGTTCACGGCGGCCACCCTATTGGGCGCATGGGGCCTACACCAACCGGCGGCGGCGCCTATTCGTCCGGTTCGATGGGCGGTAGGTACTCGAGGTCGAGATCGGCCAGCTGCACCAATGTCGACGCTACCCACGTCCCCAGCCCACGCAGCGTTTCCTGGGTCGCCTCGCTCACCTGGCGGGTGGGCCCCAGCCTCGAACGCAACGCATCGCCCGAGCTCAGGCGGGGACCGCTCCAGCCCGGGAAGAGGCTGGCTTCCTTGGCCTCGCTCTCCTCGGGGCTCGGCGCCGGCAAGCGGTAGCTGCCTTCGTACGCCACCTCGGCGGCCACTTCGGGTTCGGCGCCCTCGTCCTCGTAGCTCTCCTCGATGATGGGCGCCGAGCGGGCCAGTTTGTCCGTCCCGAACTCCGGGCTTTCCTCGGGGAGCACCGACAGCACGGTCGAGAGGGAGGGCCGACGGGCCAGGCGCTGGACCCGGAACACAAGCTCGATGCCGATCTCGGGAGGGTCGTCGACGGCCTCCCCAGCGCTGACGCCCCGCCACGCCGACTGGCTCCACATCGGCCAGTCCATGCTCAGGTCGGCGTTGACTCGGGGAGGGTCCCCGTCGCCCGGAAGGGTTACGGACGTCTCCCAGACCAGGTCGCCGGTGAAGATGTCGTACACCAGACGGTCGTCCTGACCGGAGCGCTCGAGGAGGCTCTCGTCAAGGGCGGCGCGCAGAGCGGCCACCGTGTCGAGGAACAGATGGTCCAACATCAAAGGCTCCCGGCACCCATGGTTGACAGTACCTCAGCTTGCCCGTCCCAACCGCGGGCCGGGCGGCAGGCCAAGGGCCGCACCCGAGTAGCCTTGAGCTGTGGAACGCATCGGGCTGGTCGGTCTGCCCAACTCAGGCAAGTCCAGCCTCTTCAATGCCCTGACGGGCGGTTCGGCCCTGGTCGCCGGCCACCCCTTCTCGACGACTGAGACCAGCGTAGGAGTGGCCCAGGTCCCCGACGCCCGCCTGATCGCCCTTGCGACCATGAGCTCGTCACGCAAGATCGTGCACGCCAGCGTCGAGTTCGTCGACATTGCCGGCCTGGTGGCGGGGTCGTCGACCGGCGAAGGCCTGGGCAACCGGTTCCTCGGCGGCATCAGGGAAGCGGACGCCCTGTGCCTGGTGCTACGCGCTTTCGAGGACACCAATGTGCTCGGGGGGAGCGACCCCCTGGACGATCTCGGTGTGCTGGAACTCGAGCTCGTGCTGGCCGACCTGGCCACGGTCGAGTCACAGCTCGAGCGCCGGCGCAAGGCGGCTCGGACCGACCGCTCCCTCGAAGGTCAGGTCAGCGCACTGGAGGCGGCGCACGCGGCGTTGGCCAACGGGACGCCTGTTTACCGCGCCCACTTCGGCTCGGAGCAGCTTGAGCACCTACGCCCCTTTTTCCTGCTCACCAACAAGCCGGTCCTGGCTGTGGTCAACCTGGGCGAGGACGCCGCCGGCGACGACGCTCCGTTTACCAAACCCGTGGCCGACGAGCTGGGGGGCGCGGCCGAGGTCCTGGGCGTCAGCGTCAAGCTCGAGGCGGAGGCGGCCCAGTTGGCAGAGGCCGACAGGGCGGAGCTGCTCGAGGGCCTGGGCCTGGGCGAGGGTGCTCTCCCGCGGGTGGCCCAGGCGGCCTACCGTTTGCTCGGCCGGCGCACCTTCCTCACCACGGGGGACAAGGAGAGTAGGGCGTGGACTTTCCGGGCCGGCGCCAAGGCCCCCGAGTGCGCAGGAGTGATCCATTCAGACCTCCAGCGCGGCTTCATACGGGCCGAGGTCGTGCATTGGGACGAGCTGTTAACCCTCGGGTCTTGGGCGGCGGCCCGGGACGTCGGCAAACTGCGGGTCGAAGGCAAGGAGTACGAGGTCGTCGATGGCGATGTCCTCGAGATCCGCTTCAACGTCTGAGCCCGCTTCCTCAACGTCTGAGCCCGCCTCCCCACCGTCAGGCGCCCCCTCAACGTCGAGGCGTGGTGCCCGCCTGGTCGTGGTCGCCACGCCCATCGGCAACCTGGGAGATCTTTCGCCCCGGGCCGTGGAGGCTCTGGCCACGGCCAATTTCATCTATTGCGAGGACACCCGCCGGACGCTGAAGCTTCTGAGCCACGCTTCTATAAAGGGCCCCCGTCTCGTCTCCCACCATCGTTTCAACGAGGCCGCCAGCACGGCCATGGCCATCGAGCGCCTAGAGGGCGGCGCCACCATCGCCCTGGTGACCGATGCCGGGACGCCGTTGGTGAGCGACCCCGGCGGGCGCCTCGTGCGGGCCGCGGTGGCGGCGGGTATCCCGGTGGAGGCCGTCCCCGGCCCGTCGGCGGCATTGACGGCTCTGGTCGTTTCGGGGCTGTCGACGGACCGCTGGTGTTTCGAGGGCTTTTTGCCCCGCACTGGCCGGGCCCGGGCCGAGCGCTTGGCTGCCGTCGCCGCTGAGACCGATCGGGCCGTGGTCGTCTTCGAGTCTCCCTACCGGGTCCAGCGGCTCCTGGACGACCTGGCCGCAACGTGCGGGCCGGACCGGCCTGTGGCTGTCTGCCGGGAGCTCACCAAGCTCCACGAAGAGGTCTGGCGAGGATCTGTGGCCCAGGCCGCCGAGCGCGCCCGTACGGTCAAGCCCAGGGGGGAATATGTGCTGGTGGTAGGGCCCGCCTCCGCGGCGGTGGCGACCTCGGCCGGCCCGGCTCCCATGTAGCCTGTCCGGGTGGCCCGCTATTACGTCACTACCCCGATCTATTACGTCAACGATGCTCCGCACATAGGCCACGCCTATACGACGATCACGGCTGACGCCCTGGCCCGCTGGCACCGCTTGAAGGGCGAGGACGTCATGTTCCTCACCGGGACCGACGAGCACGGCCTCAAGGTCCAGCGTTCAGCAGAGGCCAACGGGCTCAGCCCCCAGGAGCAGGCCGACCGTTACAGCGCCCGCTTCCGAGAGGCGTGGCAACTCCTCGACATCTCCAACGACGACTACATCCGTACGACCGAGCCCCGCCACCACCGGGCGGTCAGGGCCCTCATGCAGGCCGCCTACGACAATGGCTGGATAACGCTGGGGACCTACGAGGGCCTTTACTGCGTGGCCTGCGAAGCGTATTACGTGGAGGACGACCTCGTGGACGGCCTGTGCCCGATCCACCACCGGCCGGTCGAGCTGCTGAAGGAGAGCAATTATTTCTTCCGGCTGTCCGCCTTCGCCGACCGCCTCGTCGAGTGGTACACGGACAACCCCACAGCGGTGACGCCTGAGGCTAAGCGCAATGAGGCCTTGGGCCTTATCAAGGGCGGCCTTCAGGACATTTCCGTGACGCGTACCTCACTGGAGTGGGGCGTACGGGTGCCCTGGGACGAAAAGCACGTCTTTTATGTCTGGTACGACGCCCTCATCAATTACGCCACCGCTGTCGGTTACGGCGAGGACATGGAGCGTTTTTCGTTGTGGTGGCCTTCGGTCCACCACCTCATTGGCAAGGACATCCTGCGTTTCCACTGTGTTTATTGGCCCGCATTGTGCATGGCGGCGAGGATCGACCCGCCACATCGGATATCTGTGCACGGGTTCCTACTGGTCGGCGGGGAGAAAATGTCCAAGACCGCCTTCAACCAGATTGCGCCGGCCGACCTGGTGCCAATTTTCGGCGTGGACGGCTATCGCTACCATTTCTTGAGGGACCAGCAGTTCGGGCCGGACGGGGATTTTTCGTACGAGGCGATGGTCGCCCGCTACAACGCCGACCTGGCCAACAACCTGGGCAACCTGCTGGCCCGGGTAAGCGCCGTGGTGCAACAGAAGTGCGGGGGCATCGGCCCTGCTCCTCAGCCCGACAGCCCCCTGGCCGCGCTGGCCGCGCAGGTCTACCGCACCGCGGACGGGGCCTGGGCGCGCCCGGCTCCCAGCGAGGCGCTGGAAGCGGCCTGGCTCCTGGTGCGGGGGGCCAACGCCGCCCTGGAGGCGGCTGAGCCGTGGCGGGCCGAGCCGGGGCCGGCCGTCGACGCCGTGCTCGGTGACGCCCTGGAGGTCCTGCGCATCGTGGCCGTGCTGGCCAGCCCGGCTCTGACCCGGGCGCCAGCCGAAATCTGGAGGCGCATAGGCATGCCCGGCTCCCCGCTCGACGCCCGCCTCCCCGACGCCGCCGAGTGGGGCGGCTACCCGGGAGGCCTGCCCGTGGAGCGGGGCGAGCCTCTTTTCCCCCGCCTCAAGGCCTAGCCCGCCGGTGTGGTGCGACAGCCACTGCCACATCCCTTACCAGGGCCTCGGCCCCGAGGCGATCGCCGACGCGGCGGCGGCCGGGGTCACGCGCCTGGTCACGGTGGGCACCGACGCTGAGCAGTCAGAGGCTGGCCTGGCCCTGGCCGCGGCCCACGAAGGGGTTTGGGCCACGGTCGGGTTGCACCCCCACGATGCCAGCAAAGGCGTGGGCACCTTGGCGCCACTACTGCGGGGTCAGCCCGAGCTGGTGGCGATAGGCGAGTGCGGGCTCGATTACCACTATGACTTTTCTCCCCGGCCCGCGCAGCGCGAGGCTTTTGCCGCCCAGGTCGGCTTGGCCAAGGAGCACGGTCTCGCCCTGGTGGTGCACACCCGGGAGGCCTGGGAGGACACCTTCGCGATCCTGGCCTCGCAGGGCATGCCGGAGCGCACGGTGTTCCATTGTTTTACGGGCGGACGGCCCGAGGCGAGCCGCGCCCTGGAGATGGGGGCGTGGCTGTCTTTCAGCGGGATAATCACGTTCAAGAACGCCACAGACATCCGGGCTGCGGCCGCCCTCTGCCCCTTGGAGCGCATCCTGGTGGAGACGGACTCGCCCTACCTGGCCCCGGTGCCGCACCGGGGCAAGCCGAACTCGCCCGCCCTGGTCCCTCTGGTCGGTGCGGCGGTGGCGGCGGTCAAGGGCGTCGACGTGGCGGCCGTGGAGGAGGCGACCTGGACCGGGGCGGCGGCGGTGTTCCACCTGCCGTGACACTGTCCCGGCCCGAGGTGCAACGCCTGCTCGAGGACAACCACATATCGCCCAGCCGGGCGCTCGGGCAGAACTTCGTCGCCGACGCCAACACCGTGCGCCGCATAGCCAGGCTGTCAGGGGTCGGCCCGGGTGACCGGGTGGTGGAGATCGGGGCCGGCCTTGGCTCGCTGACCCTGGCCCTGGCCGAGACGGGGGCCTCGGTTGTAGCCGTGGAGCGGGACCGGTGGTTGGTGCCCGTGCTGGCCGATGTCCTGGCCGCCAAGGCACCGGGCGCGCCGGTGACGGTGGTGGAAGCGGACGCAATGGCACTTGACTGGGCGGCGCTGCTCGGCGCCGGGCCGGACTGGGCACTGGTGGCCAACCTGCCTTACAACGTGGCCACCCCGCTCGTGGCCGACCTGCTCGACGGGGTGCCGGCCGTGCAGCGCATGTTGGTGATGGTCCAAAGAGAGGTCGGCCAGCGGTTGGTGGCGGCGCCGGGCGACCCGGCTTACGGCGCCGTTTCGGTCAAGGTGGCCTACTGGGCCGAGGCGGCGTTGGTCGGGGCAGTGCCATCATCGGTCTTCGTGCCTCAGCCCCGTGTCGGTTCGGTCCTGGTCAGCCTGAAAAGACGCCGCCAGCCTCTGGCCGGGACGGCGCTCGTCCCTGCTGCGGAGCTGTTCCGGGTGGTAAGGGCCGGCTTCGCCCAGCGACGGAAGATGTTGAGAAGGGCGCTCGCCGGCCTGAACGTGAGCGCACGGGTTTTTGACGCCGCCGGGATCGACGGCCAGGCCAGGGCCGAAGAGCTCTCGGTCCTGGACTGGGGGAGGTTGGCCGCCGCCATCGCCGCCCCGGAGGGCTCCGGTGGGGCCTGACCCGGGCGCCGGCAGCCCCGGGGCACCCGTTGAGCCGGCTGCGGTCGGGCCGGCTGCGGTCGAGCTGGCGGCGCCGGCCAAGTTGACACTGTCCCTGCGGGTCACTGGTACGGGTGCTGACGGCTACCACCTTCTGGACGCCGAAATGGTCAATGTCGACCTGGAGGACACATTGTCGATCTCGCCCGGCGACGGCTTGGAGGTGGTGGACGAGGGCGCCGGCACGGGGGGCCATGGGACGGTGCCTGCCGACGCCTCTAACCTCGTTGCCCGGGCTCTCGTCCTGGTGGGCCGGCGCGCCCACGTCCGGCTGGTAAAGCGCATCCCGGCCGGTGCCGGCCTCGGTGGTGGATCGGCCGACGCCGCCGCCGTGTTGCGCTGGGCCGGAGTAAGCGGGCCCGGCGGTTTGGCCATGGCCGCCCGGCTCGGCTCGGACGTCCCTTTTTGCTGGGCCGGGGAGGGCCGGGCCAGGGTGCGGGGGACGGGCCAGGTGCTGGAACTTCTCCCGTGGGACGAGGTGGCGGGCAGGGCGTACACGTTGCTGGTACCGCCCTTCGGCGTCTCGACGGCGGCCGTCTACCGGGCCTGGGACGAGCTCGGGGGCCCGGTGTCCGACAACTTCAACGACCTGGAACCGGCGGCCCTCCGGGTTGAGCCGCGTCTGGCCGAGTGGCGGGACCGCCTGGGCGATGCCACCGGGCACAGGCCCTTGCTGGCCGGTAGCGGGTCGACATGGTTCGTGCCCGGCGGGCACCCGGGACAGGGCCGGTTCGTCGTCCGGGCCGTCCAACCGCCGGGCGCAGGGGGCGCTACGCCTCCAGCGCGCTCCGGAGGTACGACAACCTGACCGCTGCCGGAGGGGCCGGGAGCGGCGCAAACGCAGCTACTTGCCTGCCCGCCTCTGCCAACGCGTGGCCTTCAGCATCTTCTTGTGCTTCTTCTTACGCATGCGCTTGCGGCGCTTCTTGATCAACGATCCCATGGCGGATTGACAACCTAGCAGGTCGGCGGCCCGGCCCTCATTACGCGGGCGACGAGGGCACGGGAGCAGCGGCTTTGGGAGGGGGCACCCCGAGGCGCGGACCGGGATCGGCGGAAACCGGCCAGCGGCGGCGGGAAACGACCGACAACCTGCCCATGAGAGCAAGAGCGCCCGGGTCGTCCTCCCCGGGGCGCACCTCCAATGCGCCGCCTGCCACCATCTCGTCGAGGACTTCCTGGCCGAGTTCGCTGCGCACGACCGTGAGCGTCCAGTCGGCCAGCGCCCCGATCCCCCCCGTCGAAATATCGGCGTGCTCTGCGGCGAAATCGGGGCACGACTTGCACCCCTCGCGGGTCCAAGCGTGCCCTTCCTTCAGTGGCACCTCGTGGTAGGAACCGTCGTGGCACCAGATCTGGAAGACGCCCTTGATGTTGATCTTGGCGATTTCAGCTCTGGTCAAACCGTACTGAGCCTCGAAGAACTCCTCGAAAATGGAGTCGTTAAACGTCTTAGAGCACATGAGCCCGATCGACAGGGCCAACCGCCGGCCTACCTTGCCGGCCTTGCGCGCCCTCATCACGACCGGGGCCGAGGCCTGGCAGCCCATTCCGACCAAGGCCAGGCGCTCCGCCCCCCCGGCTACGGCCTCTCCGTAAGCGAGTGTGTTGGCTGAGTAGGTGTACCGGCTGCCGGCGGCGCCGAGGATCTCGGCCCGGGTACGGACCACAGCCGGGACCGCGTGCCAACCGGCCCCGTCATCGGCCAGGACCGACACGAGGGCGGCGTCGATACGGTCATGCTCGAGCGCCCACAACAGGATGGCCGACACCACACCGCCGTCCTGACCGGCGCTCACCAGCTCGGCGTCCGTGGCACGGGCCAGGACCACCGAGCGGGCGATACCGGATTGTTCTTCGGGCAGCCGGGGCCGGCCGAAAAGGAAAGTGTCAGCCTCGTTTTCCCAATTGCGGAACCGGGGGCATGCCCGGGTGCAGCTGGTACAGCCCCGCAGGCCGTGGCCGCAGCCGCCCGGCCCTAGCTCTTCTTCCAGGTGGAAAGGCCGGTAGGCGCCGCCGACGGTGTCGTAGCCGAGCACGTCATGGGGGCAGGCCACGATGCAGGCGGCACACCCGGTGCAAAGCCCGGACGTCACGACCTCGTTGTAAAGATCCGCCCATTCCGATTTCCAGCGTTCGGCCGTCCGGGGCTCTTGGGTCGTCGTCACCCCGCCAGCGTAACGCCCGGTCGACGGTGGGCTCTGCTGTCCTCGGCGGCTACCAGGCGCAGGGGGGCGAAGATCCCCGCGGCCGCAGGTCGCAGGTGCAATGCTGTGGGTGTGAACGTAATCGACAGGTTCAGGCTTGACGGTCGTGTAGTCCTTGTAACTGGGGCCAAGAGGGGGCTCGGCAAGGCTTTTGCCCGCGCTCTGGGAGAGGTCGGCGCCAGAGTGGCCATCAGCTCACGAGAGCAGGCCGACGGCGAACACACCGCGGCCGAGCTGCGCGCCTCCGGGCTCGACGTCATCGCCGTCACGGGCGACGTCAAGAGCTACGCCGACGTGGAGCACATGGTCTCGCAGGTCGAAAGCAAGCTCGGCCCGATCGACGTGTTGGTCAACAACGCCGGTATCTGTGAGCACCTCCCGGCGCTCGAGGTGACACCGGCCTCGTGGCGCGACGTGCTGGCGGTCAACCTGGACGGTCTGTGGTTTTGCTCCCAGGTCGTCGGCCGCTCGATGGTCGCGCGGCGCCAAGGGGTCATCGTCAACATCGGTTCCATCTCGGGGATCATCGTCAACCGGCCCCAGTGGCAGCCGGCTTACAACGCCTCCAAGGCCGCCGTCCACCAGTTGAGCCGCTCGCTGGCCGGGGAATGGGCCCCGTTCGGGATCCGTGTCAACGCCCTGGCTCTCGGCTACGTGTCCACCGACATGTCGCCGGTGCCCGAGGAGGCGGAAGCCCGTCAAAGATGGGTAGAAGACGTACCTATGCAACGTATGGCAACGCCCGATGAAGTTGCCCCCGCGGTTGTCTACCTGGCCAGTGAGGCGTCCAGCTTCGCCACGGGGAGCATCCTGGTCCTCGACGGCGGGTACACCGTCTGGTGAACCGGGAGGGCCTGTCCCCCTCTAGGGGCCCAGACCGGTCGTCGGGGCTGCCGGGCGGGTGGTCGGCAGACTGGGCTGGGCCCGATGGGGCCGGGGGAGCCGCGGGCGGGGGGCGAACGGGCCACTTCGAGCCCGTGGTGCTATCCCTGCCCCCGGACCTGCGCAGCGTGGGCCAGGCCCGCAGCCGCCTGGCGGCGGCGGCGGCGGAATGGGGGTGCCCCGAACACCTCGTCGACGACGCCCGTGTGGTGTTGTCCGAGCTCATGAGCAATGGGGTCCTTCATGCTCGCACCGATCTCCAGGTTGTCATGTCCGCCCATGGTGCAGGCATCCGCCTGGAGGTGAGGGACGCCAGCCAGACGGCCCCGCTGCCTCCCCTGGACGTGCCCCGAGCCACGGCCAGCCTGATGGACGAGCCTCACCAGGCCTATCTGAGGGACGAAGAGCGCACGCTACCGACAGCCACAGGGCGGGGGCTGGCCGTGGTGGGCGCGCTGGCCAGTTCATGGGGGTGGTACCCCGAGCCGGGGGGTGGCAAGGTCGTCTGGGCCGAGCTGGGGACCGAGCCCGGTGCTGAAGGGGCCGCCGCCCACAGGTCGCCGGACCGGGTCGTCTACCCCGTCCGCCCCGTGCGACTGGTCGCCGCGCCACTGCGGCTGATCAAGGCGTCCGAGGACCATTTCGATGACCTCGCCCGTGAGCTGCAGATGGCCAACCTCGCCGCCATGGCCGGCGCCGACGGCGCGGGCGGAGGGCCGGCCGCCCGGGAGGGGCGCCTGGTCGTCAGCGAGCTGTCGCCGCTGGCGGAGTACGTAAAGAGCCGTATGGCCCGTATGCGCGAACCGCTCAGGCGGGCCATGTGGGAGGCCGCCCGGCGGGGGGACCGGCTGGTCGACCTGAACCTGTTGGCCGATGCGGGCATCCCCGCGGTGTTCGAAGTTTTTGGCACTCTCCTGCAGAAATCGGAGGAAGCGGCGGAACGCGGGTTCCTGCTCACGGGCCCCCCCGGGCCCGAGGTGGTCGCCTGGCGGCGGTGGCTGCGTCAGGAGCTCGAGGACCAGATCGCTGGTAAACCGCCCCGGGCGTGCCCTTTTCCCGTGACGCCGGTGCGCGATGAGCAGGGCGGACCGGGCCGGGAGAGGCTGGACGCCGCTCGCCGGGAGGCCCTTTTCCAACTAATAGCCGTGCTGGGCCAGGAGGCGCGGGCCGACGATGGACCGGGTGCCGCCGCGCTCGAGGGCGACAGCTCGCTCCACGAGGCGCTGTCTCGGACCATCGGGTACGTCGGCGCCCGCCGTGCGCTCCTGTCCCTCCTGGGCGACGACAACGAGACCGTCGCCGTCGGCGCCCACGTTGGGTTCGCACCGGACGTCGTTACCTACTGGCGGTCCACGTCGCTTTCCGCCGACCTTCCCTCTTCAGAAACCATCCGCACGGGCCGCCCCCTCTTCTTCCGCACCATGGCCGAGCTCGACAGGCGTTACCCGATCTTCCTGTCGACCCCGGCCGAGAGCGACCCCTCGATAGCCTGCGTCCCTCTCCGGTCGGACGGCGGCCCCTTCGGTTGCCTGGTGCTCGGGTTCGCTCAGGCACGCGACTTCAGCCCCGGAGAAGCGTCGTTCCTGGAGCAGATCGCTGACGAGTTCGCTCGCCACATCTTGGACCGGCGCAGCCACCTGGCTCGTCGGCTCTCGGCGGAACGGGACAAGGCCGTGGCGGGAGCCGTTGCCGCGCTGGCGGTTGCCCAAGGGGACCAGATCTGGGGCGAACTGGTCGGCTCCGTCGTGGCCTGTGCCGCCGACGGCGCCTCGGTGCATTCGGTCGGCGAAAATGGCACGCTCTCTTTTGTGCTCGCCCGTCATCGCGACCCGGAGCGAGCGGCCGCCGCAGTCGAGCTCCTCCAGAGGCAAGCCCGCATCGAGGCGGGCACTGACATGCTGAGCGAGTGCGCCCGGACGGGTGAGCCCGCCATTTTGCAGCGATTGTCGGAGGAGGCCATCGCTGCCGGTGGCCGGGACGACAAGGACCTGGTGTTGCTGCGTAAAGTGGGCCTCGGTTCGCTTGCCATGGTGCCGGTGCGTGCCGGTGCCAAGGTGGTCGGCGTGCTCAGCTTCGCCAACAGCGTGGGGCGGTTCATTTCCGACGAGGACCTGGCCGCCGCCCGCCGCCTGACGGACGAGGCCGGCAAAGCCCTGGCCCGGACGGACCGGGGGACCTGAGCAGTACGGACACCCAAGAGGACGGACATCCAAGAACGTCCCGGAACGGAGGAGCGGAAATGAAGAGCCCTTACGACGAGGCCGCGACGGGCGGCGGGCACGACATCGATGCTCTGGTGGCCGCCATGACGCTCGACGAAAAGGCGGCTCTGACCGCGGGTGTCGACAATTGGCACACTGCCGCCATAGGCCGTCTCGGCATCCCCGCGGTCAAGATGACCGACGGGCCCAACGGCGCCCGCGGTAGTACCGGCAGCGACCACCTGAGCTCGACCCCCTCGGTCTGCATCCCCTCCGGCTCCGCCCTCGGAGCGACATGGGACCCCGAGGTCGTCGGGGCGGCCAGTGCCGCGGTAGCCCGTCAAGCCCGCCAGAAGCATGCGCGCGTGTTGTTGGCGCCCACCGTCAACCTTCACCGCCACCCGCTTTGGGGCCGTAGCTTCGAGTGTTTTTCCGAGGACCCTTACCTGAGCGGGAAGCTGGCGGCGGCCTACATAGTGGGCGCCCAGGCCGAGGGCGTTATGGCCACGGTCAAGCACCTCGTCTGCAATGAGACCGAGCACGAACGACGTATGTGCTCTTCTGAAGTCGAAGAGCGCGCTCTGCGCGAACTGTACCTTTTGCCCTTTGAGATGGCCGTGCGAGAGGGCGGCGTCCAGGCCGTCATGACGAGCTACAACCGGCTGAACGGTGGCTATCTGGCTGACAACGCCTACCTGCTCACGACAGTGCTGCGGGGCGAGTGGGGCTTCGACGGGATCGTGATGACCGACTGGTGGGCGGTGGCCTCGACCGAAGAGGCAGCAGAAGCCGGCCTCGATATCGAGATGCCCGGGCCGGGGCGCTCCTTTGGGCCGGCGTTGGCGCGCGCCGTCAACGAGGGCCGGGTCAAGGAACAGTTCGTGGACGAAAAAGCGCACCGGCTCCTGACCTCGTTCGACCGGGTGGGGGCCTTCGAAGACCCGCCCGAAGGGCCCGAACAGCCGGGCGACCATCCCCGGGACCGGGAGGTGGCGCGCCGGGCCGCCATCGAGGCGATGGTCCTGCTGAAGAACGATGGCCTCCTACCTCTTGACCTGGGCGCGGTACGAAAGGTGGCGTTGATCGGGCCGGGCGCGGAGAAGTTGGCCATCATGGGCGGTGGTAGCGCCCGGGTCCGTTCCCATTACGACCTGTCACTGCTCGAAGCGCTGAGCCAGCGCCTGGGCCCAGAAGTGGAGGTGACGTTCGCTACGGGGTGCCGGCTGGCTCGGGGGAAGGACGACGCCGGCGCCGGGGGGGGCCCAGGAGCATCGATCGGGGAGGCGGCCGAGACCGCCCGCGGCAGCGATGTGGCCATCGTCGTGGTGGGCACCAACGACTTTTGGGAAAGCGAGAGCTACGACCGCACGAGCATGGACCTGCCCGGCGAGCAGGAGGAACTGGTCGAGCGGGTGCTAGAGGCCAATTCCAGGACGGTCGTGGTCCTGAACACGGGGTCGCCTGTCACCGTCCCGTTCGCTGGTCGGGCGGCATCGCTTGTCCAGTGCTGGTTCGGAGGCCAGGAGCTGGCCAACGCGCTGGTCGACGTATTGGTTGGCGACGCTGAGCCCGGCGGTCGCCTCCCCGTGACCCTGCCGCAGCGCATACAGCACACGCCGGCGTTCGGCCGGTTCCCGGGCGAGGCCAGCCAGGTACGCTACGGCGAGGGCATCCTTGTCGGTTACCGCTGGTACGAAGCGCGCCAATTACCGGTCAGCTTTCCCTTCGGGCACGGTTTGTCCTTCACGACCACGCGCATCGGCCCGGTCCGCGCCGGCCAGCGTCGGCTCGGCCGCGGTGGGAGGGTCACGATCGAGGTGGACGTCGAAAACATCGGCTCGCGCCCCGGCGCCGAGGTGGTCCAGTTGTACGTGGCCCCGCCCGGCGGTGGCGAGCTCGCGCCCGGTGGCCGGTTGCGCCCCGTCAAGCAACTCAAAGGCTTTGCGAAGGTCCGTCTCGCCCCGGGGGAGTCGACAACCGTGCAACTGGAACTGACGGAGCGCAGTTTTGCGTACTGGGACGTGGCGGACACCGCCTGGCCTGAGCTCCTGGAGCGCAACGAGGGCACGGACCGTGACGGTTCGGCGAACGCGCTGCACCGGGGTGAAGCCGGCTGGTACGTCGACGCCGGCACTTACGAGATCCAGGTCGGCCGCAGCTCGGCCGATATATCCGGCCGGGCCGAGATCGAGGTGGAGGGCAGCCCCGAGCCGCTGGGCCCGACGCCGCCCCCCGGCTGAGCCGGAAAATACCCGCCGTTTTGGGTGCTTTCGGCACCACTAATGGCGCGCCGTCATCGGCCGCCGTTGCACCAGGTGCCGAATGGTTGAATTTTCGGCCGGCGGCAGTTATGGTTAGGGACCCAGAGCGACCGTATTTGGCCTCCGGGAAAGGAGCTTGGGTTATATGAAGGCTCATGGCTCCTCTCGGCTGAGGCCGAGAGGGTTCCCAATGGTGGTCGCAGCTGTCTCGGTGACGGCTTCGATCTCCGGCGTCGGACTGTGGGCTGGTTACTCGAGGTCCAGCTCACAGCCGACGCCCGGCGGAGCTGCGAAGGCGGGCGCGACCAGTCCCGCCCCTGGGACGGTCGCGGTCCTGGCGCCCGGGTTGGCGGCCGTTGTCTCCGGTGCAGAGCGCCTCGGGCCCCTGGCCTCTAGCACTTTCCTCAATCTTTCGCTAGGGCTGAAATTGCGTGACGTAAGCGCACTGGACCGGCTGGTCGACCAAGGCAAGACAGTGCCGGCAGCGGAGTATGACGGGCATTTCGGGCCCGCCCCCGCGTTGGTCCGCTCGGCCGAGGACTGGCTTCGTAGCCAAGGCCTGAGCGCGGTTTGGGCGCCAGGGGACTCTGTGCTGGAGGCCCGGGGCACGGCCGCAGCGGCCGAAAAGGCCTTTTCTGTTTCGATCAGCCGCTATCGCCTGAAGATCTCGGGCCGTCCGGGCTGGACGGAGTTTTTCGCACCGGACGGGCGACCGACCCTACCATTGAAGGCGGGTACGGTGGTATCTTCCGTGCTCGGCCTGGACGATTACTCGGTCGGGGCGGATCCCAGGCTGAGTACCGGGGGAAATTGCCAGGGCCCATCCGGGCCGGAGGGTGTGGGCGGTTTTACTCCGGCGGAGGTGGCGGGGTTTTATAATTTCGGGCCCCTGTACAAGGCCGGCCTCACCGGGGCCGGCCAGACCGTTGTGTTCATGGAGACCGACGGGTTCCAGGCGTCCGATCTGCAAGGCTTCGCCAGCGGGTTCGGCTTGCCGCCCTTCGAGGTGGTCGGCCCCAACGTCAACCAGACGTGGGGCACTACGGCCGCGCAACCTGTCCAGGGCTGCGAGTCGGAAACCGAACTGGACCTCGAGATCGTGCACTCCATGGCGCCCGGCGCCCAGCTGGTGGTCTACGAAGCGGGGGCGCCGAGCACGGGCTATTTGCTGAACGACGTCGAGCTTTCCTTGCAGTCCGCCGTAAAGGCCTACCCGCACGCCGTGTTCAACCTCAGCCTGGGATGGTGTGAGGACGCCGCCTCGGCCGAACAGTTCGACGGCCTGTTCACGCAGTTGGTGGCGAGCGGTGGCACGGCCTTCGTGTCTTCAGGGGACAACGGGGCCTACGCTCGCGGCTGTACGGGGCACCAGCTCAGTACCCAGGAGCCGGCGGACAGCCCCCACGCCGTCGCCGTGGGCGGGACCACGGCGCATTTAGGCGTTGGGTCGACGTACGGCCAGGAGGCTTCCTGGGGCGAGCCCTTTGAGCAGTGGGGCGCCGGCGGGGGCCTGAGCGTGGTGTTCAAGCGGCCGAGCTGGCAGGTGGGCGTCGGTGTTTCCAACCAGTACTCCACTGGCATGCGGGAAATACCCGACGTCTCGGCCATCGCCGACGGCAACACGGGATGGGACGTCTTCGAGGGTGGCGCGTGGTCTCTGGTCGGAGGGACGTCGGCTGCTGCTCCGCTGTGGGCAGCTCTAGGCGCGCTCACCGACCAAGCGCTGGCCCAGCGTAATCTCGGCCAGATCGCTTTCGCCGATCCCGCACTTTACGATTTCGGCGCCAACCCGGCGCACTTCCCGGGGCGAGCGTTCCATCCCGTCACCGAAGGCACGAACCTCTACTACGCCGCCACTTCGACGGGTTGGAACTACGGCACGGGCTGGGGCACGCCCAACGCCGCGGCGGTGGCTGACGACTTCATCGCTTACGAAAGGGGCACGCGTTGAGCGCCGGAGAGCCGACCATAGCGCCGGTCCTTCCGCGGTTCTGCCGGCACTGTGGCGCGCCCCAGAGGCCAAATGCGCGGTTTTGCCATCATTGTGGCGCAGCATTGGCCCCACCTTCTCTGGCCCCA
>PMWT01000239.1 GCA_003166025.1 Acidimicrobiaceae bacterium
CGTCGTGGCGCTCCGAACGCCGACTATGGGCGGACACGCCTGGGAGTACGGGCGTTTGTCATTGACGAACAGATCCACCAGATCTGTGAAACGTCCGAGGCGCCCCGGAGTGGTTCGCACTGCTCGCAAGGTCAATAGCGGGGTCCCTGACGGCGCCTGACCTGAACCCGGACTTGGTTCAGCCCGTTGGGCTGGGGTCAATCTGCTGCTCGGGTGAAACGGCGATGACTTCGACACCAGGGTCAGCCACTAGCGCGTCGAGACAAATCGCACCGGCAGCCACGTAGGTGTTATAGCCGTCGACCTCCGTGCTAACGCACCAGGCCCCGTCCTCGGGCCACCAAAAAGTGGGGGACTGGAACCACGGCGGGGAGCGGAACGAGCACGCCGCGCCAACGGGGCCGAAGAACAGGAAGCAGTCGCGATGGCGGAACTTGGCTCGAGGAGGTCCTTGGCCTGGGGGAGGGAGTTCCGGCCAACCGTAGCCTTCCCACAGGCAAAACCAGCACCTTTCCGGTGAGGAGGTAAAGGTGGCGAGGACCTCCGCCAGCCGGGCGCATTCGTCGTCTTCCAAGGTGCCCCAAGCCGGCGCGACATAGGGCTCGGGCACGCTCTGGCCGTGGTGTGAGATGTCCCAGCCGACTAGCGAGGTGAACCGGACCTCTGGCCCCATGGCGAGGCCGCGCTCCTCTGCGATGCTCGACCAGCGGACCTTGCCAGGCCTGTCAGTCCGCCCTGCCGCGTGCAAGACCCTCCCGTAGGCCTCGTACCCGTCGGGGACGAGCGACGCTACTTGAATGAGGCCTTTGCCCCACGGGCGCAGTCGCTGCAGCAGCCAGTCGGCCGGGGACGGGTCGTTCATCAGCTCGAGCCCCTCGAATCTCACCTCCCTGCCTTGGCCCACGCCACCAAAATAGGGCCCCTCCGGGCGCGTGGTCGCCGGTCTCCAGCTTGGGCTCGCTGTGAAGACCCCTGGGTGCACAAGCCATTGAGATCAACTGGGCTGTGGCACAATGGGCTTGTGGGGACAGTGCCGCACCTCGCTGACCGAGGGGGACATCTGCATTGGCGAGGCAACGTCCAGGGGAGAGCACCGTTTGTCCTTGCCCTTTACGTGGCCGGCGCAAGCGGCTTGGCCACAGCGGGGGACACCCGCTCGACAGCATTGCTGCTGGCGGCGGTAGCGGTGACCCTGCCGCTCGGGGTCATCGCATTCGTGGGCGTCTACGTGGCGTACGGGGTGATCGTCGAACTAGCTCGAGCCCTCGGCGCCCAGGTCATGAACGGCAACGGCTGGGGGCCCAGCTGGTTCGTGGTAGCTGATGAGCTCGTAGTCGGGCTGTTGTTCGCAGCGGTGGCGCTGGCCAACGGGGTCGTGCTACGCCAGTTCTGGTTGGGCGCTCGCGTCGGCAGACAGAAGCCGGCCCGCAGGTAGAGCGGACCGGTGCTGGGTCGCTCACTTCCAGATCAGTACGACAACGGGGGGAGATATAGGCCCAATGCCGCGGAATGCTCGTGCAGGGGAAATGGTTGCCTTCCCCCCAGGTGGTTGACTAATTGCACCCAGGCAGGCTGACCTCGTCCAAGTCGGTCTCGGTGCTCCCCCGGGGTGTCGTCAGGTAGTACAAGTTGCCCTCGGCGTAGCCCACCGCTCTTCCTTGCAGTGGCGTGGCGGCGTCCGGCAGGAAGGCCAACGGCTTGCCGGTGGCGGTGATGCCGCAGTAGTTGGGCGCTCTCGCCCGGGCCCCGTAACCGGCATAGGCGTTGAACAGGAACCGGTTGCCGGAAACGACGAGCTGAGGGCTGTAACCCCACCCGTAGATGCTGTGGAACTGGCCCTTGGCGAGGTCAAGGCGCTCATAACTCGAACTGTGCCCGGTCCCGGTCCAGGTGAAGACTTGTCCTTCGGCGACGCCGGCAATCTGCGCGCCGTAACCTGGCCCGCCCTTGTAGCTGGCCAACGTATGCCCTGTTGAGGGGTTGAGCAGGGCAAAGATGGCACCGAAGCGAGCCGATACCAGCAGGTTGCCGCCACTGTCGCTGGCCAGGTCCGTCGTCCGCGCCGGCAAGGCGACGGTACCCATGATCTCTCCCGTCTGAGGGGAGACTTTGGCCAGGTAGCGCCCCATTGCTACCCACACCGAACCTCCGGCGGCGGCCAGGCCTACCCCCGCTGGGCCGCGCAGGGCGAGCATGTGCCGCACGCGAAGGCCGAGCGGGCCGAGGGCTATTAGCTCGAACACCCCTGAGCGGGTGCCCGTGTGGTGCCAGACCGTGACCCACATGCTGCCGCCCGAGAGCACCAACCGCGGCCAGCTGGTCAGCGACCCGGGGAGGTAGCCGGTGGCCTCGGGCCTCCCGTTCAGGCTCAACCGTTTGATCGTGTCGTCGCCGGACGTGTCCGCTGAGGGTGCGACGACGTAGATGCTGCCAGGACGGAGCCAGACTAGGGGGTCCTGCAACCCTCTCGCGAGCACTCTGCCGGCTTGGGACGGGGCCGCCACCATGGCCGGTGGACGGCCGAGCGCGCTGACCGGTGGGGACGAGAGCACCGGCCTGGCTAACAAGGCCGCGGCTAGCAAGAAGCTGGCCGCAAGGGCGCTGCCCGGGCTCCGGCACACTGCCATAGGGCCATTCTTGTCCCAGGCCCTCGGGGCTCGCGGGCCGCCAAGTCCCGGGCTGTGGGAGTCGACCATTCCGAGTCAGGTGGAGGTCAGTCTTCAACGAGGGACCACGGTCTCCGAGCCGAGGACAGTCCAGATCGGCCCTGACGGAGCGGGCATCTTCAAGCGGCCGCCGAAGCCGCAGGTGTCGCGGATCGACGGCTATTTCTCCTGCGCCTGACAGCGCAGCCGATGCATAATGCGCGCCCAAAGCGGCTGGGTGTTCTGTAATCGCCTGCCCGACCAGAGCCATTCCGGCGGCATGTCTGTGATCGCCCAATTATCGGCGTTCCGGTTCGACCAATGCCGGATCTTCAAGACGCTCCAGCTCGTCCAGAAGACGGTCCTCAGAGACCAGTGGCGTCGTCGGCGTGGACATAACGAGCGAGCAGCGGGACGAGAACTGCGGCATCGGGGCTTCCCCAGCCGGTCACCGGGTCCCACCCGACGGACGCCCGGTAGCCGGTGACGGTGTTAGGGGGGAAGCTCACGGTGTTGTCGCCGGTGGTTACGTCGTGGAAGGCCATGTGGTACGAGGCGCTGCGGCCGATGCGGTAAATACCGGCGTTGATGAAGCCGAGATGGCGACCTGAGTACTGGTCGGCCAAGGCGACGAGCCCCGCCCACAGGGGCGCTGAGGCGCTGGTACCGCCACTGCCGGTGATCCTGTACGTGCCACCACCGGTGCTGGTGACCACCGCCATCCCGGCGTGGGGAGAGGCGTCCGAAGCCACGTCGGGCACGGCCCGGTACTCCCCGACGCCCAGCAGGCCATCTTGGTAACCGGGCCGCGAGAAGACGCGGCCCAAGCCGCCACCTGACGCCTGGAACTGGCTGCCGGGGTCACCGAAGGGCAGGCCCCACGCGCTCTCGCTGACGTAGGCGCCCGTCGCGCGGCCGGCGGTGAGCGTGGTGCCACCAGCGCCCAGCACGAGGGGGTCCGAGGCGGGCAGGTTGACCTCCTTGACCGGGGGGAAGGTGCCTCCGGTCAGGCCCATCACCACCTGGCACGGCTCGCCGACCGCGCCTATGTCACCAGAAGCCGCGACCACCGTCACGTGGTTGTCGGCGGCAACCTGCAGCGCTTTGTGCAGAGCAGCCACCTCGGCCCGGGTGTCGCAATGCTCCCCCCCGGTCTGGCCGGCGGCGCTGATCGAGATGACGCCCCCGAGGGAGGTACCAAGCCGCACCGCGGCCACGGCCGCCGCCACCGCGTTGGCCGGGTTGTTGAGCGACGTCGCCCTGACCAGGACCTCGACGATAACGGCGCCCGGGGCGACAGCGTGCACCATCTCGGTGTCCAGTACCTCTTCGCCGTTGGCCAGCCAGGGCGATGCCGTCGGGGCGAGGGTCGTCACGGCGCGGAGGTCGGCCGCGGGTAAGTGGAACAACTTGTCGAACTGGGCCAGGTCCTGGCGGATATCGCTGACCGGGAGCGGGAACTGCGGCTCGGCCAGCTCGGGCAGCACCACGGTCTCGCCGCGGCCGTCGGTCCCGTGGTCGAGCAGCGGCAGGATGCCGTAGGCCACCTCGAGCTGCCGGGGGGTATAGCAGGTGGTCAACGAACTGCAGTCAGCGGTCGAGCCGGCGGAGGAGGACGCGAAAGCCGCGGCTGTGGGCCCTGCTGGGCTGTACGAGCCCGCGGTCACGACCACCCCGGCCAAGGCGATCGCCCCCAGGGCCCGCCGCTGGCGCTGTGATGTGGTGCCTAGACGGGCACCCGGTTGGGACTTGAACACAGTGTCCTCGCTCTCTTGGTCAGTCGCTCCGGTTGTCGCCTCCTTATCGTCGCTGGTGACGGGCGCTGTGTCGTCAGGCGGGAGGATCTATCTCAGGTCATCCTGAAGTCTTACGGCCTTGCCCGTCCGCTTGATGCCGCTTGTGGCACTGGCGGTCAACGAGCACCCGGAGCGACAGTGCTCAGGGCGTCCCCACCAGGCCCGACTCGTAGGCGATCACCACCAGCTGGGCCCGGTCACGGGCGCCCAGCTTGGACAGGACCCTGCTCACATGGGTCTTGGCCGTGGGGATGCTCACGTACAGCGCTTCCGCGAGCTCGGCGTTCGAAAACCCCCGGGCCACGAGCAGGAGCACTTGGTGCTCGCGTTCGGTGAGCTGGTCGAGGTCGCAGTGGCGTTTTGGCCCTGGCCCTGCCTGCTGGGCGAAGTAGGCGACCAGGCGACGGGTGACGCTCGGGGCGAGCAGCGCCTCGCCGGCGGCGAGCACGCGGATGCCGCTCAGGAGCTCTCCCAGTGGGCGGCTTTTCAGCACGAACCCGCTGGCGCCGGCCCGCAGGGCTTCGAAGACGTACTCGTCGAGGTCGAAGGTGGTGAGCACCAGGACCCGCGGAGGCCCGTCGGGGCGCGCCGAGGTGATCCTGCGGGTCGCCTCGATCCCGTCCATGACCGGCATGCGGACGTCCATGACGACGACGTCGGGAGAGGTGCTGGAGGCGAGACGGACCGCCTCGGCCCCGTCAGCCGCCTCACCGACCACCTCCATGTCGTCCTCGGCGTCGATTACGGCCCTGAACGCGCTGCGAAGCAGCTCCTGGTCGTCCACGACGAGGACCCGGATGCTCACGGCCCGCCTTGGAGGGGGATGCGGGCACTGACCACGAAGCCCCGCCCCGGTGCCCGTCCGGCGGCCAGGGAGCCGCCGAAGGCACCTACCCTTTCTCGCATGCCCACGATCCCGTGCTGGGAGCTCGACCGGGGTGCCTGCCCCGGGGGCGGCCTCAGCGACTGGCTGGCCTTTGCCCCGCCGTCATCGGCCACCTCGATTGTCACATCGTGGGCCGAGACCGTAACCTCCACTACTGCGCTGGCCCCCGGTGCATGCTTGACCACGTTGGTCAGAGCCTCCTGGACGACCCGGTAGACCGAGAGCCCCAGGGCCGGGGAGAGCCGACCGTCGAGGCCCGACGTGCGCAGCTCCACCGGGGTACCCGCCGCCCGGACCGTCTCCACAAGTCCTCCCAGGTCAGCCAGCCCGGGTGCCGGCCTTAGCTCGGCCGTGCCGGTGCCCTCGTCGCGTAGCAGCCCAACGACGGCCCGGAGCTCGTCCTGGGCGCTACGCCCGGTGGCTTCGATGGACTCCAGGGCCGCCGCCGCTTGCTCGGGGTGCTTAGCCATTAGCCGCCGGCCGGCGCCGGCTTGCACGGTGACCACCGCCAGGCTGTGGGCGATGACGTCGTGCATCTCGCGTGCGATCCGGGCCCTCTCGTCCCGCACGGCCATCCGGGCCCGGTCGGCCTCGGTGGCCCTGTCTCGCTCGGCCTGCTCGGCCAGGTACTCCCGCCGCGCTGCCACGCTGTTGCCGACGAACCAGGCCAGCGCCAGCAGGAGCACCACCTCGGCCGTTTGGGGGCCCAGGTTGCGCGGCGCTCCCGAGGCAGCGAGAGCGCCCAGGAGAGCGACCTCTCCGAGGACGAGCGCGGGGACAGATGACCGGCGGGATGCCCGGGCGGCGACCATGTACCCGACCAGGAAGACCATGGCGCTGAGCGGCAGGCCTGAGCGGCCCGAGGCGACCAGTGCGGCAACGGCCAAAGTGGTTGTCACAAAGGCCGGCAGCGGGAACGGCCTTCGCAGCGCGACCGGAGCGCCTGCGACCAGCGCCAGGACTATGTCCGCCGGGTGGTCGTGGCTCCCGCCAAGGCGCGGGTCACGGAGGTAGGCGACCGCGACCAACAGGCCGACGAGCGCGGCTACCACGTCGAGCGCGACCCACTGGCGCTCGCTCAGGCCGCGGGCGAGCCGGCGTCTCCCGGGCCCTCCGGGCGAGTCAACAGGTGCCACGCACTCGACCGTAGCCACGTGGAGGTGTTCGCGCATCGGTCGCTGGGATGACAGCCGTATACGTCTCGGGACAACACCGTGGGGCCGGCACCCGAGCCGCTCAGGCCAAACGGCGCCAAAGCTAGTTCGACCGGCCCGTCGGCGCTCGGTTCCAGCGTGGAGCTCAAGCCACATCTGCCGTTATGCCGGTGATCGGGGCTGCTAGGCCCGTCCCCCTCCGCGCGCCAGAGCGACGGGTACGAGCGCCGTTGACCTGCCGAAATGGCAACGCCATAATGCGCATCGGGGCACGGGAACCCAGCGCCGACGTGGGAGGTTAGCGGGGCATGACGAGTAGACCGGGCATCGTCCTTGTCACCGTGGCGACCGTGCTGGGGGCCCTGCTCGGCCCGGTCAGGACTGGCCAGACCCTCGTCTCGTCCGCGGCGGCTGCCGCGTCCGTCGGCAGGAGCGAAGGCACCGTGAGTTTCGCGATCCTGGGTAGGTTCAAGCCCCTCTCCGAGGAGACCTTCGGCGAGGGCACAATCTCGGTGAACCCCGCACGTCCCGATGCGGTGGCGTGGTGCGGTGACCGGGGCGTGGACGTCCAAGTGGGCGAGAGCGTGGCCGTGGTGCCAACTGCGGCGGCCCTGGCCGGGATCGCCCGGCGGCTCGCGGGCCGGGCCGGGAAGAAGTACGTGATGGCCTGCCTGCAGGCCATGCTCGGCACCGAGCCAGGCCAGGTCTTCGCCTCGTTCACGCTGCTGCCCTACTGCGAGTCCTCTGCGCCGGTCTACATAGCGACGTTCGGGTTGTACTCCGGCGACAACGGCAAGGCCTGGTCCTTCGTGCCCGTTCCCGCGGGCGCCTCGGAGCTTTCGTTCAGCAGCTTCAGTTATGGCGCCCGAGGCGTAATAGAGGCAAGCTTCTCCCCCGTGCCTGGCGGCGCGCTCGAGGTCACGGCCGACGGCGGGGAGCATTGGCGCCCGGTGGGCGCGAGGCCGAGGCGCTGCCCTTTGACCGGGCCTTGCGAGTACTTCCGTCCCGTGCCCCCTTCGGTCGACTGCATCGGCTTCGGCGGCACCTGGGCGTCGCTTGAGGTGTCCACCGACTCCGGCCGGGAATGGTCCTCGCCCTTCCAGGTTGTCGGCTACCAGTCCTACGCCACCCTGGTCGTGCTCGGGCCTGACAAGGCGCTGCTCGTCACCAGCGGGGGTGAAGAGCCCGTCGCCGGGGAGACGGCGCCGCCCAGTGCGGTGATGCTTACTACGGACTCGGGGCGGTCCTGGGACGCCATCTCGGTCCCGAGCGTCCCGAGGCAAGCCTCTGGCCCTATCATCGCCGTGCTCCCCGACGGAGACCTGTTGTACGTCGGCGCCGGCCTCGGGTTCAGCTCTCCCGGATGGCAGTTGCTACGCCGGGGCTCGAGGGCTTGGTGCAAGGTGCGCGTGCCCGCAGCCTCCGAGGTCGTCACATCGGAGCCGACGCTCACCGTTGCAGACGGGAAGGTCTGGTGGATGGATGGGGCGAAGGTGCACAGTACAGCCCCGGACTCGGTCGTTTGCTGAATGGCCCGACGGCCCTGGGCGGGTACGGCTACCAAGTGCTACCTGTATGAGGAAAGGCCGGCACATGAGCGGGCCCTTGTCGTCCGGACCAAGCTTTGGCTCGTCGAAAGGCAGGCGTAGGGCACCAGGCCTAGGCCCGATTATCTCTTATGCGCTCATGCCAAAAGGCGCTCTCTTGTAAGGAAAACCGGCCAGATCGACGGCTACGGGCACAGGTGCGTCGCGCTCTTGAAGCTACATAATGCCCTCGCGTCAGTGACGGAGAACGGCGTCGGGTCTTAGTTTGGGTTCGTCGACGGGTCGACTGCCTTCCTGCGGAGCTCTGTCAAGGTCATCTCGGTGGGCCAACCGTGATAACGCCAACGAGGCGGGTCATAGCCGGCATCTTGAGTCAGGTCCGTGGCCGCGATGGCGACGGCATCTGACCACCGGACGGTGAACCGACTGGTCGTGTCCTCGTCGTCGCTGACGATCACGTAGTCAGTCTCCGGGATGAGCGCGTTGGTGACCTGGCGGACCCATGCGGACCACGACCACACAGACCCGTCCGGCCGCTTGACGAGCTGGTAGCTCCCTGCGTAGACGTCTTCACCAGCCTTGGTGGACAGTTCCTGCACCACGCTTTTCTGGCGCTCGTACTCGAAAAGGGCCAGCAGCCGCTGGGCGTGCTGGACGAGGTTGTAGGCGGGGTGGCCCGTCGGCGGGCCCCAGGGCTCTACTCTGTCGCTCCCGATGAGTACGGCACGGGGGAAAGCTGGCGCGGCTCCTCTCGGTAGGCGTCGATGGCCTCGGTCAGCTGGGCCGTTATCGCCTCCGCGTTGGTGCTGTCGACGACGCGGACCTGGTCCCGGCCGACGGCGATGATGACGGGGTCAGGTCCGAAGCGCTCGGACGTCACGCCCGCAAGTGACGTGGGGGCGGCCAACCACGACGAGGCGTACCCGTCCGGCCCCATGACCATGCCGACCGGTCCCGCGAGCCCTACAGGCGCCGGTTGGGACGTGAGATTGGCCACCGCCGCCCGCTCGGCCTCCGCTTGGGTGACCGCCCAAGTCCTCAGGTCGTCGCTGGTGACGAAGCTCATACTGTCGGGGAAGTCGATGGCGGTGAGGAGCTGCACGAACGGCAGGAAGCTGCGCCTCACAGCACCTGCGGGGGCAGCAGCGGCGGCCCAGCTCGCAGCGCGCACGGCAGGCAGGAGCATCGGCGCTGCCTCGTCCCAGGTCTGTGGCCGAGCTTTCGCTGCGGCCACACCGCGAATAGACCGGCGCATCACCTGAACCCGGTCGTCACCTTCTCGCCGCCGCGCCTCGGCGTAGATGTTGTCCAGGTTCATTGTGACCGGCTTCCCGCCGGCGCTCAGGAACGAAAGCGAGAAGTCCGACCGGATTTCCGCTTTGACCCCGAGCAGTTTGCGGACGAGTGCCGCCATTTCGGCAGCGAACTCGTCTTGCGGTGTCTTGGTCTCCCGCCTGAACAGGGCCACGGCCAGACCATACCACCCTGTACGCGGCAGTCTCCCTGGTCAGCGGGCGGTTCGTGTCGTCTCCTGTCGATATCAGCTCACGCCCGCCGGGCCGCTTCAATGACCTCCGGGGCCCGCTGCTCCGCAGCGACGACCTCTACCTGGCGCTCGCCTGGTGGGGTACGTTGTCAAGGCCAACAGTGCCCACGCAACCGCCGTGAGGGTCTTCCACGTCCCCTTTCCGACTTCGATGGCCTCAGCTCAGTGGCCGTGAGCGGGAACGACCTTCGCGTGCCGACTGGTGCCGGAACACTGGGCAAGGGGCGACTCGAGCTCCAACGCTGGGGCAGACCAGGTGGCCTGTGACACACGTGGGCCTATCGGAGCCAAACGCATTGGCACCTTATATGCTCGTCCGAAAAGTCGCGCTTCTACAACGCAAACGCCCTATCGACGGCGCCGCGCCCTCCACGACCCATCGCCTCAGGCGCATAAACTCGCGCGAGGCGCTGTGGCGTATTGGCGACCAGGAGGCATCGCGGTGTGTCGGTTTGTTGCTGACCTCCACCATTGTCGACTTGTTCATTCCGATTAGCGACGACCCCGAGGGAGCGCTCCGCCGAGCGATCTGCAGAGGCGTCGACATAGCTCAGCCAGAGCCAGCAAGCCTGGGTGCCCCGGCCCTGCGCGCACCCCTGGGCGGTGGTGGTGCTGCCTCTCCGTTACCTGCCAGCGGCGCCGGCGGGCGCAACCCCTGCGGGCCGTGGCTAACAACACGACCGTCAGCCGATCAAATCGTCCGGTCGAAGACCCGCTCGGCCACGAGTCGCCAGGTGACCCGGTGCTGCCCGTTGAACACCTCGGGATCGTCCCCGTCACTATCGAGCCGTCCATCGCGCTGCAGCGGCGGGACCTCGTGGCCTTTTTGCAGCCTTCTTTCCCTACGTGCTTCAAGATCCAGGAGGCCTGGCAGATGTGGGCTATCGCCCAGCAGCTTGGTCCCACCAAGCATGTGAGCATGGCGTTCGGGCCGATGCACCGCGTGGCCGAGAAGCCAGCAAAGGGTGTGACGGCCATCGGCTACACAGTCTCTTTCACCCTCAAGTCACCCAAGCGGAACGTGTCTGCCCTATTGGCCTGGGTCATCCTTGGGGCAGGCACCACCGAGGAGGTGCTCAAGGTCACAAGCACCTCGCATACACCGATGCCAGCAGCAGCGGTCACCATGGCGCTCGGCCACTTGGAGGACCGGCTCATCGCCTATGCAGCGAGCTGACGAGCCCCGTCGACGCTGCGTAGAGATGCCGCGAGGCGCTTGTCCGGTAAACACGCGCGCCCGTACCGACCGACCCACCGCCCCAAACTCTCCGGGAAAACCCATGATTCCCCTTATTGTGCGGGCGGTTTCCGGCTATCTACCGGACGGGTTCGCACGCAAATCGACGGATATTGCGACTGAGCAGCAGCTTCGCAGGGCGTCTCGGCGAGACCACAACACGCGTTCAGATTGCCTTGCGCCAGCGGGGATTGACGGCCTCCGGTCAAGCGCGTGTGGTCGACATCGTCCAGCCCGCGCGCTGGCGCCGGTTGCATAAACCCCCAGGGCGGGCGGCCGTCGTCCAGGTGCGAAGCTGGAGCTGTAGGCCCATGCCACCTTGAGATGTCCTGGTTCCTCAGCGCAACTGGTGGACCCTGCCCGCCGATCCCCAGCTTGTGTCGGCTGTCCACACGTCTACGTCGAGCCGTTCGCCGAGGGCAAGGCAGAGCCGGTCGGCCAGTGACAGCCCCTCGCCCCTGCGCCACCGGCCGGCCGCCCATTCGGCGTCCTCCTCGATGACCGCTTCGACGGCGAGGTTGTAGCTCACAAGCAGCGCCCGCACTAGGTGCCAGTCCCGGCCCGCAGCCCTGACCTTCTGGGCGACCTCCGACCAGTTCGCTGCCCCACAGCTTGCACCTTCCCCGAGAAGGACCTCGGCCTGCCCGGCGCCCTCCTCGCCCTGGGCGAAGGCAAGCAGGACCGAGGCATCCACGACGCTCACGCGGCGTCCTCGTTGGCGGCGACGGCGCGCCGTTCGGCAAGGAGCTCGCCGACGAGGTCAAGACCTGAAAGTTCGTCCCGGACCCGGTCGCGCAGTTGGGCGCGGGTCATCAGGACGATCCCTGATGGGGTCTCGAGGAGCACCAGCGTCGTACCTTCGACCAGGCCAGCCCGCTCCCGTACCTCGGCGGGCACGACCAGGCGGCCCCTGTCGCCCACAACGACCGTGTGCGTACCACTCATGTTGCCACAGTACCACACAGAGGATACGCGTGGGCCGAGGACACGGCGCCGTCGCTTTGGTCACGACCTAAAGGGCCTGAAGCCGTCCGACGTCGTTGGCCACCAGGGGGGATCTGTGGACCTAGCCTCGCCGGTAATGCCGCAAGGTCAGAACGGCGCCGAGCACCAAACCTTCCGGAGCTGCGCTCTCGCGTAGGGGCCCACGCCAACGCTCCAGGGTTCGAGCTCCTCCGGTTGGGTCGCACATAACACCCAACTCTGTGCTCGCCCTGAAATAGGCGCTGACCAGGTCTTTCGCGCCATAGCGACGGGTCGGCGCTCGTACGTCCCATCGGAAGCCAGCGCCATAATGAGCGGCCAGATTATCGAGGCGGGAACGGAGTATATTGTGCGCCGGCCTCTCCAAAGTCAGGCTGACTCAGCGGCCTTTCCGTGATCACCGACTCGGGCGCCCGTGCCGAGCGCCGAGTCGATCGCATGAGCCGGCGCAGATCGTGCTGTTCGGCGCCTTGGTTTCGACTCCCCGCTGCTCGCAACGGCATCGTCAACTGCGACCGCCAGCTCAGCGGGGACCCAAGCCCCCGTCGCCGCCGAAGCTCCGGTCGAGGAGCCTGTTGGTCACGAGATCGAGCAAGTACGCGTTCACCTCATCCCCGCTCCTATTCAACTCGTCGGCGATCCTCATGAGGTCTTCGATGATGGCCGCCATCTCCTCCAGAGAGAACCTGATCGGCCCGCCAGTGGCACCGCTACCTCCCGGCTCAGCGATGGGTCGTCCTTTTCGCCAGCGCCTCGACATCCTCCGTCCGGAAGGCCTTGACCCCGTCGGCCAGCTCCACGGGCTTGATTCGTCCCTCCCGGACTGCGGAGATGAACGCGGCCGGTCCCATGCCGGAGGCCCTGACCGCGTCGGCTGGATCTAAAAGGCCGTGAGGGACGACGTCCCGCCTCGTTATAGCCCGCCGCCGGGTGCGGACGACGTTGGGCTGACCGATGTCACCGACCAGGGCGCTGATCTCCCGGGACGACATCCCACCACGGTGAGCGTCCACAATCGTCGCGTCCCTGACGAGACGGACTACGTAGTCCTCGGCTCGAGTCCGTCGGTACTCCTCCTCAGCCTCGACCAACCGCTGGCGGAGCATCGCCAGCTCGCCGCCCACCCGATCGCTTGCCGCGTCGCTCATGTATGTCAGTATGACATACCTTCGGGGGTCCTCGCAAGCAAACAACCGTCACCGTCGCCTCTCGGCTCTCCCCAAACGTCGAGCCCCGGGGTCGGCTCGGGCACACCACTCAAGGACCTGGTGCTGCGCGCCGACTGCCCTCACTGACCCGCCCTCTAGAGCGACAGCGCTCCACCGATCGCTTCATCTGTCGCCTGCGAAAACCCGCCGGCACCGGTCGGTTGGGCGTCCAGTACGGATTTGGAGCACCCATCTCGACCGGTCCAGCTGTCAGCCCAAACGCCGAGCAATCGCTCAGAACAGCTGAAGACACGCGCACGGGGTGGGGGACCGATCATCGGCGGTGGACACCTGCGCATGTCGCCGACTGGCACCTCGACCGTCCGCGCCACCTGCTCCGATGCGGTCCTTCACCGCGCATGGGCGCGAGAGTGTGGCTGTGCTTGACGGGATATACAAGGTTTTGTATAGTCAGCTCGTGAAGGACGTAGTCTTCGTCGGGAGCGCCTGTGACGACCTGCGGAGCTTTCCCGTCGACGCACGCCAGCGGGCCGGCTACCAGCCGTACCTGGTCCAAGCGGGGCTCGGCCCTACCGATTGGAGGCCGATGGCCTCAGTTGGCCCGGGCTGTCGGGAGATCCGGGTCCGCGCCGACACCGGGCGCTTACCGCGTCTTGTACGTGGCGACGATCGGCGATGCGGTGTACGTCTTGCACTGCTTCCAGAAGAAGACCCAGCGAACTGCCCAGGCGGACATCAACCTCGCCAAGCAGCGGTATAGGCAGGTGACAGAGATGACCCGAGCAAAGGAGGCACCATGACCAGCACCGAGCGGTACACAAGCGTGTGGGACGCCCTCGAGGAGACGCCCGGCGCGGCCGAGAACATGAGGATCCGCTCCGCACTGATTGCCGAACTGGTCGCCTACATCAACAGGTCTGGCCTGACCCAGGCGCAGGCGGCACGCAAGTTCGGGGTAACCCAGCCCCGCGTTTCAGATCTCACCCGGGGCAAGATCGACCTGTTCAGCATCGACGCCCTGGTCAACATGCTGACCGCAGCCGGGTTGCACCTCGACTTGCGCATACGCGAAGCGAGTTGACCGGAGGACCCGGCGGCGGCCCTCAGGCGGAGCCGGTCGTCGCCAGCGCTCGAATAGTTATGTCAAGCTGCGTGCGCGATCCGTGCGCGAACGGGATGGCATGAGAGGTCACCGGCGGTCTCCAGCGGTAAGTCAACAGTGCCTCTGAACAGGTATTTTGCGAAGTGCCCCAGGTGCAGATAGGGCCTGGGGATGCATGACGCGCATGAGGTCGTGGGTTCGACTCCCTCTACGCCCACCGGTTTTGAGCAGGACTTTTATGGCCGAGAGGCGGCCCTGGACAGGCTCTAAAGGCGTCCTGGCAGCCTAACTGGCAGCCTATCCTTGCGCTTGAGTCCACGCTGATACCCGACGGCGCGGCCTACTGGCGTAGCTGCTCAGTCGTCCGCTCCGTCCCGTGCAGGGACTACACTCCCTGCCAACAATCCAGGGTGCCTGCAGGNNGGGCCCATCGAAGTCTGAGCAGGACTTTGTACTTGGCGGCGGGTCCCCGAGGTCGTTTAGAGGCTCGGCGTGCGCGCTACGTGTGCGAAGCTCCGGGCAGGATGCTCGACAGCAGGCCTTCCATCCGGTCGGCGGCCTTGGACACCGGCCGCACATTGTGGCGGTAGTCGCGATAAAGCGTGCGCGGGTCGTCTCCCAGTAGGTCGGCCACCTCTTCGATGCTGGCGCCGCCGTCCAGAAGGAGGGAGACGGCACTGTGGCGCAGGAGGTACGGGTAGTTGGCGTCGGCGATACCAGCCCGCTTACCGGTCCCGGCGAACGTGCGGCGCCAGTTGCGCTACCAGCCTCGACGACGGAGGGCGGGTAGCGTGATAGGCATCGCCCCTACAGAGCTGGTCTTCCTGGTCGAAGAAGCGGCCGAGGGCGGCTACACAGCGCGCGCTCTCGGCGAGGCGATCTTTACCGAGGCAGACGACCTCGACCAGCTACGAGCGATGGTGCGGGACGCCGTGGCGTGCCACTTCGAAGACGAGGCGCGACCTCGCGTGGTGCGCCTTCATCTCGTCCATGACGAACTGCTGGCCGTGTGAGACTGCCCGGGACCTGAGCGGACGGGAACTGGCCGCTCTCCTTCACCGCCATTACGGCTATGAGATCGCCCGCCAGACGGGGAGCCATCTCCGGCTGACGACAACCGTCGGAGGCGAACACAGCGTCACAGTCCCCGCCGGAGGCCCCCTCCGCGTGGGCACCCTGGCCGCCCTGCTCGCTGAGGTGGCGGAGCACCACGGCATCACTCGCCCCGAGCTGGAGGACAGGCTCTTCAGATAGGACCGTTGCCCATAACCTGGTCCATGGTTCTCAGCCGACCAAAGCCTGGTGCGCGCTCTTTGCGGAGGACAACCGGCAGAGACGCTCCACGCCGAGGGGGCGCCGAATAACTCTTATGCGCCGCCCGAGAACCCTTGTTTTTCAAGGGAGATCCGTGCATATCGACGGGATTGTTCGCCGCCGTTCTGGCTGACCGGCGCGACATAACGCGGAAGCAGGTGCCAGCACCAGACGCTCGAGCCCTCGCCTGGGTGCCTAGGCGGCCCTCTTCGCTGACGAGCGAGCCGAACAGGCGTGCCGGTCATACCGTGGGTCGCTGAGGCTGTCTTCAGACGGTCACGAGACCTTCACACGATGACGAGACCGACCCGTGGGTCGAGCCTCCTGAGGTCGTCGGGGTCAGACGTCACGACCTTCTGGCCGGCACGACGAGCGCAGATCACCACGTGCGCGTCGACAATGTCGGCCGTCGCGCTAGCCGCCAGCAAGCGCCCGACGCTCGTCGCATCGACCCGGTCGAGGACGACAACGTCAGTGGTCGGCTGGCGGACGAGCCGGGCCAGGCGGGCTTGCTGCTGGGGCTGGCGGATAGCTTGCGCCAGAGCAGTGGCCGGGACCGTCACACGAGCGCCGGTCTCCTTGGCGCGGGCCAACAGTACAAGGACGCGACGGTCGTCCCGGTCGAGGGCGACGAGGCCTCCCGCGTCGAGGGTGATGCCGGCCATCAAGCCGCAGGGGACCTACGGCGCCTCGTGTTGCCGAGCGCCTCGTCGGCCCAGCGGCGCTCCTCGGCGGAGATCTCGCCACCGGTCGCTTCGAGGGCATTGGCCAGCATGGCACCCCAACCTGCTACGTCGTCGAGGGCGACACCTACCGCGTGCTGCACGAAACCCGAAACGCTCGGGGCCTCGCCCGACTCGACAAGCGTGCGGATGCGCTCCAGCTGGTCGGCCTCAAGCGTGATGGTGAGCTTCCTTGTTGCCATACCAACCACCATACCACTGGACCGTTCGGACGCCGTGGGTGGCCGGTCAGTTCCCGTGCCTTTGGGACCTGGTTTCGCCGGGCCGACGACTCGTGTGATCCGCCGCCATTGGCGTTTTCGCTTGGCGAGCCCAGGCAGCTTGGCCAGTCCCGCCTTGGCGCGGACCTGGAAGAGGACGAGGTGGAACTCGACATCCGGTGGACCGCTATTGCGGGAGCGACCCTTGGCCGCTGCGAGGGTGTAGGCATGCCGATCAACTGGTGACCCTCGCCGGCGGGCTTGCTGAGCCTCACCGGCCGAGCGTTGCGGTCGTCGCAGTTGTGCAGGGGTAGCTTCGGAGCCCATGCGCCTGCCCGAGCGGCTCGCCGCTCTGCGCGAGAGGAACTACCGCCTGTTCTTCACCGGGCAAGCGTTCTCCACGCTGGGAGACTCCATGACGCCGGTGGCGATCAGCTTTGCCATCCTCGACCGGGGCGGGACCGCGGCTCAGGTCGGTTGGGTACTGGGTGCCGGCACTGCCGCCATGGTCCTGTTGCTGCTGTTCGGAGGGGCGGTGGCCGACCGGTGGCCGCGCCGGCGGGTGATGCTGGTTGCCGACGTCGTCCGTTGCGCCGTGCAGGCGGCCGTCGCCGCTCTGCTCGTCGCCGGCCACTGGCACGTGTGGGAGCTTGTAGTACTCGAAGCGCTCTGGGGTGCCGGTGCCGCCTTCTTCACCCCGGCCATGACCGGGCTCCTGTCCCAACTTCTAACAGGGGAGGCACTGGCGCAGGGCAACGCCCTGCAGGCCCTGTCGTGGTCGGTAGGTTCGGTTGCCGGGCCGGCGTTAGCGGGCGTGCTGGTGGCGACAAGCGGCCCGGGGCCGGCCGTGGCCATAGATGGTGGCACTTTCCTGGTCAGTGCGGCGATGCTGGCCCGCCTGGCCCTGCCCCCCTCGGCCGCCCGCACCACGGCCACGAGCATGCTGGCGGACCTCAGGCAAGGCTGGCTGGTGGTCCGCTCCAGGACGTGGCTGTGGGTCATCGTCGTGGAGTTCAGTCTGTGGAACCTTCTGGTCTACGCGCCGGTGGTCGTCCTGGGCGCAGTAGTGGCCAAGACGCACCTCGGGGGGGCGGCGGCGTGGGGAGCCATATGGTCAGCCTTTGGCTTGGGGGCGCTGGGCGGCGCCCTGGTTGCTCTGCATTTCCGTCCTCGAAGGCCCCTTGTGGCAGCCACCGTGGCCACGGCCGGTTTCATACCCCTCCCCGTCCTGCTCGCCGCGGCCGCCCCGGTGACGTTCACCGCCGCGGTGGCCGCCGTCGGCGGCGCCGGCTTTGCCCTGTGCGGGACGTTGTGGGACACAACTTTGCAGCAACAGGTCCCCACCGAGGTGCTCTCGCGCGTGAGTGCCTACGACTGGTTCGGGTCGGTTGCCTTGTTGCCAGTGGGTTACGCCCTCGCCGGGCCCATGGCGGCCTTGATAGGGGCCCGCACCGCCTTGTTCGGTGCCGCCGCCGTGATGGCCCTCGAAGTCGTATGCGTACTTGCCGTGCCGTCCGTGCGGGAACTGACCGCTCCGGCGCGCACGGGACCGAGCTGATACCGGGGGGAATAGCGGCGGCCCGAGGCCGACGCGCCTAGCTTGGGCGGCCACAAGTACTCGGTGATCACGGACGTTGTGCCGGGTTGGTGGGGGCGAGGGCCGGTGTTCCAGCCAGCGCGTTCTTTGCCGCCCGGGCCACCCGCTCTTGGAGCTCAGCCGTGCTCATCGCAGTGCTCGAGGGACGCCCGGCCTACGGGGGTCGCCACGGCTTGGTGCGTAGTCGGCGGCTGTGGTCCTCGGTGGCAGTGGCGGGCGCACACGTTCGCGAAGGGCGCGATCAGGGTCGATGGGAACGAAGGGTGACGCCGGGCAGGTCCTCGTAAGCGGAGGTGTCGGCGGAGACAACCTCTCGTTGGGTTGCATTGGCCGTCGCCGCGATGATCAGGTCGTGGGCTCCGCGCGGCCGTCCCTTCCGACGAACGGCGACTAGGAGCTCGGCATGTGAGGCAGCGACCATAGCGTCGTAGCTGATGATAGGGATGACGACTTTGACCTCGTCGAGGAACTGCTGACGTCCGGGACGGTGCGCGTCGTCGGCAAGTAGGACGCCCACCATGAGCTCAGCGATGGTCACGGCGGCCACGGCCACCTCGTCGTCATCATCTATCCGCTCGTCGAGTGACGATCCAGTGCGCTCGGCGTCCACCAGGAACGTCGTATCGAGCAGGAGCCGGCTCAGGGCCGGAGCTCGATCTTTAGGAGCTCGCGCACCGAGGCGATGTCTTCGGCGAAGCCCAGGTCGCGCCCGTGGCGCCGCAGCAAAGCCTTGACATCTGCGCCTTTGCCGGTGCTGATGGGGTCGAGCTGCGCGACGACCTTGCCTCGGCGGACGATCGTAAACCGCTCACCTCGGTGCTCTACGGCGTCGAGGATGTCGGAGAAGTTCCGGGCCGCATCGGTAGCGCTCACCTCAGGCACGAGATCAGATTATCAGATCGGACCGTTCGCCACTGAGCGCACTTTGGCACCTCTGTCGTGAGCGGCAACTCAGTTACCGGGCTCAACGCCTCCCGGCTCTTGTGATGCATACCCTCTCGGCCGGTCGGATCGCGGGCGCACAGAACGGCGCCGGTCGAGGCAATCCAATTGTCAGTTTAACTTGACAGCGCCTGTCAGTCTAAACTGACACCGTGGTACAAAGTGAGCTGGCGGCGACCTTGATGTCAGATGACCCCGGAGCCGGCCTGAGAGCGGTTGGTGCGCTGCACCGGCTGGCCGAGCAGGTCGAGGCCCGCAGTGTCCACCTGGCCCGAGAGCGCGGTTGGTCATGGGGACAGATCGGTCGTGCCCTCGGGGTCTCCCGTCAGTCGGTCCACGCCAAGTACGCAGAGCGAGAGCGGTGATGCACGAACAGCTCATCCTCGACGCCACGGAGCCCGTGTTGGCTGCCGCCACCCAAGAGGCGCGCCGTCGAGGTGACCGCCGGCTCGGCACCGAGCACCTGGTGCTCGGGCTTCTCCACGACGGGGGCTCTCGGGCTGCAAGAGCCCTCGGGGTGCCCCTGGCAGCCGCCAGAGCAACATCGGGCGCACTTGACCTCGCCGCGCTCGCGGCCGTCGGTGTTGAGCGCGAACCGCTCGGGCAGGGAATAGTGTCATCGTTGGGCCGGCGGCTCCCGCCGCTCACCTCTGGTGCCCGCGCCGTGTTGAAGTGCGCCACCGGCGAGGCCCGGGCTTTGGGTAGCGGACGGCTCGACGCCACGCAGCTCCTGCTCGCTCTGCTGGCGCTGCAGCGCCCTGACCCGGCCGCCGAGCTGCTGGGAGCCCTCGGGGTCGACCGCGCCCAAGTACGCAAGCGCCTCGCTGGCCCAGACGGCGGTGGCCGGTTGCCGGGCTTGGCGCCCGCCCAAGACGACGCCCGTAGCCGCCTACCGGCTCATCACATCAGCCGGCCGCGCCTGACCGCCCTCTGCGAGGGCGAGCGGGTCGTTGTCGTCGAGGCCGCCGGTGGCTATGGCAAGTCGGTCCTTGCCGCCGAGCTGGTCGATGCTTGGGGAGCCGTGCCCATCTGGGTGTTGCTGGAGGAGGGCGGTGTGACGGCTCGGCTGCTCGTCGCCCGCCTCCGGCTGGCGCTTGGTCGCGCTGGTCTCACTGGCGCCGCGGGCTCGATGGCCGCCGCCGGCGACGACCCCGCGGGCGCGGTCGACGCCATGCTCGGCGCCCTTGAGGGCGAGTCCTGCGCCATCGTTATCGACGATGCGCACCAGTCCGACCCGGCAGCCGCGAACCTGGTTGATCGCATCGCTGGCCAGCTGGCTGCCTCCCAGCACCTGGTGGTGCTGGCGCGGCACCTGCCTTTGGGCCTGGACCGCTTGCGCAGGGCCGGGCCGGTGCACCTGGGCGCCAAGGAGCTGGCGCTCCGTCCCCCCGAGACGCTCGAGCTGTGCCGCACGGGCTTTGGCCTAGAGGTGTCGGCGAAGGACGCGGGCCTGCTGCACGCGGCGACGGGTGGGTGGACGGCGGCTGCTGTCCTGGCGGCGTCACGGGCCAAGCGCACGGCGCGGCCGTTGGCGGCGCTGGCCAGGACCGGCAGCACCCATTCCGACGCCATGCACTCGATCTTGGAGGAGGCGCTCTCGGCCGCGGGGACTGACCGTGCGCTGTTCGCCCGGGTCTCCGTGCCGCCATTGCTCGACGGTGAGCTTCTGGCGCAGATAACGGGCGAGGACGGGTTCTTGGAGCGGGCGCTGGCTTGGGGCTTGCCGATGACGCGCGCCGAGGGGAAGTGGTGGGAGCTCCCCGGCCCGGTGCGCGAGCACCTGGCCACGTTTGGGCCTGCAGGCCCGTCGGTGCGGCGAACCGCGGCCGCCTATTACGAGCGCCACGGTGCGTTGGCCACCGCCCTTCAGATGCTGCTGGGGGCCGGCGACGTCGAGGCGGCCGCCGCCCTGCTGGACGGGGCCGACCCGTGGGTGATCGAGTAGGGACAACCTTCCCTCCGGGCTGGTTCAGCATCCGCATGTGGGTACCTCCGGATGCTGCTTTCAAGGTCCCCCAAGGGGGCGACCCTGGCTACGCCTCGGAGGGCCCCTTTTACAGCGATATACCGTTCTACTTCACTGCCAGCTCCCAGGCTCAGATTTCGGGCACCCTCACGGGCCCCAGCGGTAAGCCCGTGCCGGGCGTGCAGGTCAACGTGACCGGCACCGACGATCAGGGCAACCCGGTCTCCCAGCAGACGTTCAGCGGTATCGACGGCAACTACAAGGTGGCGCTGAACCCCGGGAACTACACCGTTACCCCCGTCCAGCCGAGCAATGCCACCCAGGGGCAATACGTGCCAACCACGTGCTCGGGGGCACGATCAACACATCGGGGGTGCGCGATCACGCTAAGCGCGGGGGACCAGGCGATCGCCGACTTCAAACTGGGAGCGGCGACGGTAACGGGCGTCATCGTCGATGAAGCCGGCAAGGCCCAGCAAGGTGTCGCGGTCAACCTGATGGGTAAGAACGACCAAGGTGAGCCCGTCAGCCAACACACGACCACGGGCGAGGACGGGAAGTACACCTTCGTGCCGTCACCGGGGACCTACACGGTGTCTCCGGTCGTTCCTTTCCAGGGGCAGGCGGAGGATTACGCCAACGGGTTCAAAACGACCAGCTGCCCGGGCGGTACGCCCGGGGACGGCGAGTGCAGGAACATGCCGGTACCCACCGACGTGACAGCCACGGTCGACTTCGTGTACGGCTGTGGTGTGGAGGGGGTCAGGCTCCACAACGTAGAGCCTATGGTCGACTCGAAGTTCGGGGCCATCCCCTACAGCACCGTCACGCTCATCGGGAAGGGCTTCTGCCCCGACATGAAGGTCGACTTCGGCAACGACTTGGCGGAGACGACGGTGGACACCCTCAAAGACCCCCTGGCCATCACTGAAAAAGGTGCACGGGCAGAGGTCGTCGTGGCCCGACTGGCCACTACCGGCACCGTCACGGTGATCTCCGACGGCCAGAATGCGACGCTGGACAATGTGCCGATCGATTCG
>PMWT01000136.1 GCA_003166025.1 Acidimicrobiaceae bacterium
CGGGCTTGGCCGCGGGCTTGGCCTCACACCCTCGGACCAGACCGGTGTGGACCTCCTGGACATGCTGGCCACTACCGACGACGAGCTGATGTCGCGTTACGGCCGCTGGTACATCCCCGGGCGCGACCCCCGCTACCTGCGCCGCAATGCCCTGATCGCCCTGGCCAACACGGCGGACGGCCGTTCCGCGCCTGTCGTGTCGACGCTCAAGCAGTACCTCGAAAGCCCGGACGAGCTCTTGCGGGCCCATGCCGTGTGGGCCGCTCTGCGCCTGGGCCGGGCCGAGCTCGTGGACGACCCTCTCGAAGGCCCCGACCGCCTCGCCGACGACCCCTCGGCGCTCGTACAGGCTGAGCTTGGCCGTAGGTCTGAAGTGGTGCCGGCCTCCTCAACCGGAGTGTGTGGCTCCGTCAGCCAAATCGGGCCCAGCCGCGGCTAGACATAGCGACAGTGCGCCACATCCTGCTGACGAACGACTTTCCTCCCAAGGTGGGGGGGATCCAGTCGTACCTGTGGGAGCTGTGGCGCCGGCTGCCGCCCGACGATGTCACTGTCTTCACCGCCGCCTACCCGGGAGCTAGCTGGTGGGACGGCCAGCAGGCCTTCCGGGTGGTCAGGGCGCGCGAGCCCGTACTGTTGCCCCAACCTCACCTTGCCAGCCGCGTCAGACAGCTGGCCGAGCGGACGGGGTCGCAGGCGGTCGTGATCGACCCCGCTCTACCTCTCGGGCTCATCGGGCCGTCCCTCGGCCTGCCCTACGGCGTGGTCCTGCACGGCGCCGAGGTGACCATGCCCGGGAGGCTGCCGGTCAGCCAGCAGCTCCTGAGCCGGGCGGTCAAGCACGCTTCTCTGGTAATAGCGGCAGGCAGCTATCCCGAGGCGGAGGCCCGCAGAGCCTTGGGCCAGCGCAGTAGTGACAAAGGAGGCGTTTTCCCAACCACCGTCCAGGTCCCTCCCGGCGTCGACACAGAACGCTTCCGGCCCCTGCCCCCGATCGAGAAAGCCTCGGCCCGGGCACGCCTGGGCCTGCCCCGGGCCGGCCCCCTCGTTATAAGTGTCAGTCGCCTCGTGCCCAGAAAAGGCATGGACACCCTGATCGAGGCGGCATCGACCATCTCGGACCGTTTCCCGGGGCTGTGCGTGGCCATCGCCGGTGCCGGCCGGGACCGGCACCGCCTCGAACGCCTGGCCAGCCATGCCAAAGTGAAAGTGGAGTTCCTCGGCAAGCTGCCCGACCCCGACCTGGCCGACTTCTATGCGTGCGCCGACGTCTTCGCGCTGTGCTGCCGTTCACGATGGTGGGGGCTCGAGGAGGAGGGCTTCGGCATCGTGCTCGTGGAGGCGGCGGCAGCCGGGCTGCCCTGCGTCACCGTAGACAGCGGAGGTGCCGGAGAAGCCGTCAGGGACGGCGAGACCGGGCTGGTGGTGGAGATGGGCGAGCCGGGACGGGCGATCGCGGGGCGGCAGCTGCATGCCTCGCAAAGGGCCGACATCGGCCCGGTGGCCGACGCCCTGGCGTCTCTGCTGTCCCGGCCGGCCCTGGCCCGGCGAATGGGCGAGGCCGGCCGCCACCGGGCGGAAGCGGAGCTGTCCTATGATGCCCTGGCCCTGCGCCTGGGGACCGCGATCGACGGGCTGCGATGAAAACGACGGCAGGCCGCTATCGTGCCCAAGGGTGGGGCAGGCGCGTAAGGTCATGGCCTAGGAGGTAGTACGCGGTGGAGGAGCAGGTTACCGAGAGAATGGTCATCCGGGCCAGCCCCGCTTACTGCTACCAGGTCCTCACCGACTTCGAGCGGTACCCGGAGTGGGCAGCTGACATTAAGGCCGTCGCCATCGACGAGCGCGACGCCGACGGCAGGGCCGTCCAGGTCACCTACAGGGCTGCCGCCTTCGGGCGCAGCACTTCGTACACCCTGCGTTATGACTACAGCGACGCGCCCACCAGGCTGTCCTGGGAACAGGTGAGCGGGGACGTCACGCGCCGCCTCGACGGCAGCTACGACATCTACCCGAGCGACGAGGGGTCTGCCGACGTCACTTATCACCTGGTGGTCGACTTGAAAGTCCCGCTGCCGGTCTTCGTGAAGCGCCGAGCGGAAGGCCGGATCACTTACACAGCGTTGAAGGAACTCAAAGCGCGAGCCGAGATCTGACCGCCGGCAGCGTCGGGGTGAGCGGGGCGGTCCCCGACGGGGCCCGCTATGTCGATGACCCGGAGGACCCTTGTCTCGTCCCCTACCGGGACCTGAAGGACCCGGTACTGCGGCGCCGGACCGAGGCGGCGCAAGGGTTTTTCGTAGCCGAGGGGAAGTTGGCTGTGCTGGCCGTGCTGGGCTCGCCCTACCCCCTGCTCTCGGTCCTGGTGCTGCGCCGCCGCTTGGCCGTGCTGTCCGAGCTGGCCCTGCCACCGGGCGTCGCCGTCTACGTCGTCGAGGACGAGGTGATGTCGACGGTGGCTGGCTTCGACGTGCACCGGGGGGTGCTGGGCCTGGCGGCGCGGTTGGCCCTGCCCGGCCCGGCCGGCCTGCTGGCGGCGGCCGGGCCCTCACCGGTCGTGGTCGTCGAGGGGGTGAACGACCAGGAGAACCTGGGCGCCATCTTCCGCAACGCCGCCGCCTTCGGTGCCGCCGCCGTCCTGGTGGACCCGACCTGTGCCGACCCCCTCTACCGCCGCAGCGTCCGGGTCTCGCTCGGCCTGGTGCTGAAGGTGCCTTTCACCCGTCTCAGCCCCTGGCCCGGCGCGCTCGCCCTCGTAGCTGACAGCGGCTTCACGCTGGTGGCGCTCACTCCTCGTCCGAGCGCCGCGCGCCTCGACCATGTGGCCGAGGAACTGCAGGGAGAAAGGGTGGCCGTGGTGGTAGGGGCGGAGGGACCGGGCCTGAGCGCCGCTGTGCTCGGGATGTGCCGGCCGGTACGCATAGCCATGGCCCCGGGCGTCGACTCGCTCAATGTGGCGGCGGCGACCGCCGTGGCCTTGCACCGCTTCGCCCTGGTCCGGTGAGCCTCCGCGCCGCTAGCGAGCGACTTCGGCCATAGGCATGTGCCCGGGACCATAGGATTGTGGTCTTGAACATGCCCCCTCCGCCCTCCGGCCTCGTGCCGGCCGGCTCGTGCGTAGGTGTCGACATCGGCGGTTCGAAGCTTCTGGCCGTCCGCCTGGGCGCCAATGGCGAGATAGAAGAGTTCGACAAGTTGCCTACGCCGCCCGACGCCGAAGAGCTCGTGGAGACGGTCCTGGCCGCCGCGGTCCGAGCCGCGGGAGCGGCGGGCGACGCTCGGGCCATGCCGCTAGGCGTAGGCCTGCCCGGCATGGTGGACCGCCACGGGGTGGCCCACTTCTGCCCTCACCTCCATGACATGGACGGGGTCGATGTTCGCCACGAACTCGCCACGCGCCGGGCGGAGGGCGCTACCACGGTGGTCGTCAACGACGCCACGGCGGCATGCTGGGCCGAGCACGTGCTCGGCTCGGCCCGGGGGGTAGACGACGTGCTGATGATCACTCTTGGCACCGGCATCGGCGGGGGCGCGGTCATAGGCGGTCGGCTCATGCAGGGCGCTCACGGCTTTGCCGGAGAAATGGGCCACATGGTGCTCGACCCCCATGGGCCGCCGTGCCCGTGCGGGAAGCGGGGGTGTTGGGAGCGCTTCGCGTCCGGGACGGGCCTGGGGCGGCTGGCCCGGGAAGCGGCTCAGGCGGGCCGGTTGGACGAGGTCGTGCGGCTCGTCGGTGGTGACCCCGAGGCCGTGAGGGGAGAGCACTTGACCTCTGCCGCGCTGGCCGGCGACCCGGGAGCGTTGGAGGTAATGGAGACCTTCGCGTGGTGGCTGGCCCTGGGCCTGGCCAACGTGGCCAATGCCCTCGACCCCGCCGTCATCGTCCTCGGTGGTGGCGTGATCGCCGCCCACGCCGCGGTGATGGGGCCGGTCAGGCGTGCTTTCGTCCAGTTGGTGGAGGCGCCCGAGGACAGGGCGGTCCGTATTTTGCCGGCCCAGCTGGGCGAGCGGGCCGGGGCCGTCGGCGCCGCGCTGCTGGCGGCGCGAGGGGCCCTGCCTTTATAACGGGCCCTTATAGCGGTTGACCAAGTCGCCGGCCCGCTAGCCTCGTTGCTACAGCACGGTGGGGGCGGCAATGACCTGCAGCCCAGCCCGAGAGGTCGCTGTCGAGGAGGCATCGTGGAGTTCCGGCGTATCAATGGGCTGCCGCCTTACGTGTTCGCAGCCATCAACAAATTGCGGGACGAGGCTCGCCACGCCGGCGACGACGTGATCGACCTCGCTTTCGGCAACCCGGACATCCCGAGCCCGCCCATCGCCGTAGAGAAGCTGGCCGAGGCGGCCCGGAACCCCCGTAACCACCGCTATTCGTCCTCCCGGGGCCTGCCCAACCTGCGCCTGGCCATGGCCAACCTCTACAAGCGCCGCTTCGGGGTCGAGGTGGACCCCGAGACCGAGGTCCTGTTCACGATCGGGGCCAAAGAGGGCCTGTCCCACCTGATGTGGGTGTTGCTCGGCCCGGGCGACACCGCCCTGGTGCCGACACCGTCTTACCCGATACACATCTACGCGCCCCTCTTCGCCGGTGCCGACGTGCACCAGGTCCGGGTGGGCCCGGGCCAGGACTTCTTCGCCAACCTGATGTCGGCCTACGACGAGGCGATGACCAAGCCGAAGGTGATCGTTTTCTCGTTCCCGCACAACCCCACTACCGAATGCGTGGACATGGCCTGGATGAAGCGGATCGTTGATTTCGCCCGCGCCCACGACATCGTGCTCGTGCACGATTTCGCCTATTCCGACACGTACTTCGACGGGTATGAGCCCCCATCCCTGCTCCAGGTGCCAGGGGGCAAGGAGGTCGGTGTCGAGCTCTACACGTTGACCAAGAGTTTCTCGATGGCAGGGTGGAGGGTCGCCTTCGCCATCGGTAACGCAGAGGTTGTGGGAGCGCTCACAAAGCTTAAGAGCTACCTCGATTACGGGACCTTCCANNTTGCCAAGTACCTGATAAGCGAAGCCCACGTTGCCACTTCGCCCGGCATGGGTTTCGGTACGGGGGGCGAGGGCTATGTGCGCTTCGCGCTGGTCGAGAACGACCAGCGGATCGGCCAGGCCGTGCGTAACCTGCGCCGCGCCCTGCCAAAGCTCGGCTAGGTCGTGCGCGGGCCCATTTCCCGCGCGGCATTAATGGGCTGGCGCGGCGTTAGAAATGCTCCGTTCACGTTGGCCACCTAGAGTAGCGATATGGCGACCTATGTTGTCCGAGTGTGGGTGCCTGACAGACCCGGCGCCCTTGGTGCCGTAGCCAGCCGGATCGGCGCCGTGCGCGGCGACCTGGTGGGCGTGGAGATCCTCGAGCGTGGCGCGGGCCGGGCCATAGACGAGCTCGTGGTCGAGTTGCCCCGGGCCGACCTGCTGGACCTCATGATCAGCGAGGTCAACGAGGTGGACGGGGTGGATGTCGAGGACGTGCGGGAGATCCCGGGCGTCCCCGTCGACCCCCGGCTCGACGCCCTGGAGACGGCCGCCTACCTGGTAGAGCGCCATGACCCGGCCGACCTGTTGAAGGCGCTGGTCGCCCACGCCGCCCGTGACTTCGAGTCCGACTGGGCGGCGGTGGTCGACCCCGGCGCACCCCAACCGCTTTCATGGGTAGGGGCCATGCCCCCCGAGGCGTGGGTATTCGCATTTGTAAAAGGGGCAAAGGCCTCCCTGGTGGGCCGGGAGGGCGTTGGTGGCGCCAGCCCGAGCGACGTCGCCTGGGCGGACATGTCCGTCGCCTCCCTCGTGGTGGTGCTGGGCCGCGACGGCCGCCCGTTCCGGATCAGGGAACGCCGCCAGCTGTCCGCTCTTTCCCGTATTGCTGATAACCGCTGGGTGGAGCTGGTGCGAGGTAGCCGGTCGGGGTCGGTGGCCCCGTCCTCGCTGGCCCAGGCGCTCGGGCACCCGGCCGGGTCCGGGTCAGCCCCGGCCACCGGCGAGGGGGCGGTGCCCTCCTCCAAAGGTGGGAGCCGGGCGCCCACGTCGCTGTCCCGGGCCAGGATGTTGCGTGGTGGCGCCGGGCCCGTGCTCAATCGGTTTTAGCAGTCGCTTACGGGACGACCTCCACCCGGGCCGCCTCCTTGCGGCCCAGCAGCCACATGACAACTTCGCCGGGGGGGCCCTTCACCGTAGAGCCGCCCTTTTTGGACAGGACCAGCGGCTCCAGACCGGGCGCTTCCAGCCGTCCGGCGGCCGGGTGAAAGGAAAGCTTCGCCATTGCTCCGGCACGGCGCCAGAGCTCGGCCTCGTCAGCGGCCGCGAGTTGGCGCAGCTGCCAGCCCGGCTGTCCCCGGCGGAGATCCTCGTGGTGGACGAAGTACTCGATCGTGTTGATGGCGCGGTCCAGGGGGCGCAGGAGGGGCGGTGGCCCTGAGCGTACGCGGCTCACGAGCGTGTCCCACGTCTCGGTGTCGCGCGCTCCGTCGCGTACCCGGGTCGTCCACGATTTGAACGGTCCCAGGTTTGTCACCATGCCCACGGCGGTGTCGGGACGGCGTTCCCGGGTCAGCAGGTGGGCGGCCAGGTCGGCGCTGCGCCAGCCGGCGCATAGGGTGGGGGAGTCGGGGCCGAGCTCGGTGAGCAGGTCGCACAGGGCCCACCGTTCGCGCTGGGACAAGGTCGCGCCATCTTCTTTCATGGCTGGATCATAAGCAGTCGGATCATGTTCGTGGCTCCCAGCTGAACCGCAATATGGCGATAAGCAGCCCGGCCGCTCCCCAGGCGGCGACGACTACGACGTCTACCCAGTCGAAGCTGGTGCCCAAAAAGCCTGCCTGCATCCCGAGAGCGAAGTGCCGGACAGGGAAGATGCGAGCCACCCAAAGGATCCAGCTGGGGGCGTTGGTGCCGAGCGGTATGAAGATGCCGGAAAGGAACAGCAGCGGCAGGATCGTGGCGTTAACGATCGCCGGCGAGGCGTCGGCGTTGGGGATCACCGTGGTTATGGCGAACCCGAGGGCGCAGAAACTGCCGGCACCGACGATGAGCATGACGAGGAAATGGACGAGCGTGATGCCGGTGGGCACCGAGGCCTGGTAGGCGAGGCGGCCGAAGGCGGCAGTGATGACCACGAGCAGGATGGCGACGAAAAGGGCGTGCAGCACTCTGGCGGCGAAGTAGACGCCCGCCGGCAGCGGCGTACCGTCGACCCGCTTCAGGATCCCGGCGTCGCGCTGGAAAGTCACGGTCATGGCGACGTTTGTGTAGCAGGCGCTTATGACGGCGAAGGCCGCCATGGCGGCGACGTAGTAGGTCGACTCCTTGACCGTGCGCCCGGCGAGGTGCACGGTGCCCGACCCGAGCAGGGCGGTGAAGATCACAAGGAACATGAGCGGGAAGGCGAAGGTGAAAAAGGCGGAGGCGGGGTTCCGCCAGAACGTCTTGTTCGTGTACCGGACCTGCCGGGCCGTGAGCGAGAAGACGTTCATCGGGACCTTGCCGCCCTACTCCGGCCGGCGCGGCCCCGCCGGCCCGCGCTGCCCGCGGGGCCGTCTGGCGCTGGCCCGGCCTCGGAGGGCCCTGGCGTCCCGCCCGTCAGCTCGAGGTAGACGTCCTCGAGCGTGGGCCGGACGACGCTCAGGTCGTCGAGCTCGATGCCATGGTCCATGGCCCAGCCGGTGAGACGGTAGAGGGTGGCCGTGAGGTTCTCGGTGACGACCTCGACGAGCCCGTCCGGGACCGAGGTGTAGGGGAGGTCTTCGGGGAGAGGAGCCCCCGGCGGGAGCCGGAAGCTGACCCGGGGGTTTGCCTGGTCGCGCCCCCCGATGCTGGAGGGCGGGCCCAGCGCCACGATCCGGCCGGCGGCGATGACCGCCACCCGGTCGGCCAGGAACTGCGCCTCGTCCATGTAGTGGGTGGTGAGCAACACGGTCTTGCCCAGCTCGGCCAGGCTCTTCACGACCTGCCAGGCCTCCCGGCGCGCCGAGGGGTCGAACCCGGTGGTGGGCTCGTCCAGGAAGAGCAGTTCCGGGTCGCCGACGAGGGCCACCCCGACGTCGAGGCGCCGCTGCTGGCCCCCGGAGAGCGTCGTGACGCGGGCGTCCTTCTTCGCGCCCAGGCCGACGAGCTCGATCACCTCTTCGGGCGACCTCGGGTGAGGGTAGTAGCCGGCGTACATGGTGAGGACCTCGGCGACGGTCAGGTAACGGTCGATCCCCGTGGACTGCAACACGATACCGATGTGCGGCTTCAGCGCCTTGCGTTCGTGGCCCGGGTCGTGCCCGAGCACCGTCACCTCGCCCTCGTCCCGATGGCGGAAGCCCTCCAGGATCTCGACCGTCGTCGTCTTGCCGGCGCCGTTCGGCCCCAGCAACGCGAAGACCTCGCCCCGGGAGATCTCGAGGTCCACCCCGTCGACCGCCTTCAAGGTCCCGTAAGACTTGCGCAACCCCCGGACCGAAACCGCTGCCTCCTGGGGCGCGGAGCCGGGGGAGGCGCCACCTCGTGAGCCGAGGAGCGCCGCGTTGTCAGTCAAGTCGTCGCCCTTCCTTTGTCGGTGGACCGGGCGGGAGCAATGCCTGGCCATGCCTACACCCTTGTGTGGGCGGTCCTGCCCGGTTCAGCTTATGACGGCGCCCGGGGCCGCCGCGGCCTGCTCCAGGGCGGCGACGTCGAGCTTCTTCATGCCCAACATGGCACGGACCGCTCGCTCTGCCTTGTCCCTGTCAGGGTCGGTCAGGAGCTCGAGCAGACGGTCCGGCACCACCTGCCAGGACAGGCCGTACCTGTCCTTGAGCCAGCCGCAGGGCCCCTCTTCGCCGCCCTCTGTGAGCCGGCCCCAGTAGTAGTCGACCTCGTCCTGCGAGCCGCAGTTAACGACGAAGGAGACCGACTCGTTGAAGCCGAACTGGGTCGGGCCGCCGTTGAGGACGAAGTACTCCTGGCCGGCGAGCTCGAAACGGACGGTCATCACCGAGCGAGCCGGGCCCGGACCTGCCTCGCTGTAACGGGCCACCTCGACGATGCGAGAGCCCGGAAAGACCGAGGTGTAGAAAGCGGCCGCCTGTTCGGCCTGGGTGTCGAACCACAGTAACGGGGTGATCTTGGGCACGGCAGTCACCTTTCAGTGGTCGAAGCGTTGTCCACCTGTAACACGTTGTCTAGCTGTATGACGTCGCCAAGGGGCGACGTGCATCGCTCCCGCGGCCGGGGCCCGGCCCACGGGGCCACGTGGCCGGGCACGGGGGCAACTGGCGGGCCCCCGGGCCGCCGGTTGGGCCCTCGTCCAGGCGGCGGGAGATCCACAACCTTTACCTCTGTTGGCTCACAGGGAGGCTCCCGTAGGTTGGACTGGAGGCCGCATGGAGGGCCGAAAGGCTATTGACACTCGTGTAAGTACTATGCTGTAATCTTCCCAGATCTAGTAGGTGAAAGACCTAGACGGGCGGCTTGACCACTACAGCTTGTGGTTGTCCACCTGGGTCCATTGGTCAGCGAACGCGGACGTGAGCGAGCTAGCGGCATCCTCGGGGGGCGACCCCCAACCAGTTGAAGCTCCGGAACAGGAAGGACTCCCCACCATGGCAATTGCCCCCGAGCGCACCGGCATCGGCATCCGCCGCTACTTCACCACTCCCGGCGTCGACCCCTATGACACGGTGACCTGGGAGCTGCGGGACGCCCGCATCACCAACTGGGCCACCGGGGCCGTCGCCTTCGAGCAGTTGGGGGTGGAGGTGCCGAGCGGATGGAGCGTCAACGCCACCAACATCCTGGCCCAGAAGTACTTCCGGGGCACCTTGGGCACGCCGGAGCGGGAGTGGTCGCTGAAGCAGGTCGTCGACCGGGTGGTGGGGACCATCGTGGCCTGGGGGGACAAGGACGGCTACTTCGTCGACGCCCAGGAGGCCGAGACCTTCGAGGCGGAGCTCAAGTGGCTGATCATCCACCAGCGGGCGGCTTTCAACTCGCCGGTGTGGTTCAACATCGGGGTCGCGGGTGTGCCCCAGCAGGCCAGCGCGTGTTTTATCCTTGCCGTCGACGATTCGATGGACTCGATCCTCAACTGGTACGTAGAAGAAGGCAAGATTTTCAAAGGCGGGTCAGGGGCAGGGATCAATCTTTCCCGCATCCGGTCCTCCCAAGAGGGCCTGCGAGGTGGCGGTACCGCGTCGGGCCCCGTCAGCTTCATGAGGGGCGCCGACGCCTCGGCGGGGACCATCAAGTCCGGGGGCAAGACGCGCCGTGCTGCCAAGATGGTGATCCTCGATGCCTCTCACCCCGACGTTGAAGACTTCATTTGGTGCAAGGCCATTGAGGAGCGAAAGGCCCGTGCCCTGTGCGATGCCGGCTTCGATATGGACCTAGATGGCAAGGACAGCCACTCCGTCCAGTACCAGAACGCCAACAATTCTGTCCGCGTCACCGACGAGTTCATGCACGCCGTCTTGGACGACAAGGACTGGGAGCTGAAGGCCGTCAATTCAGGCGAGGTCCTGAAGAAGATGAAGGCGAGGGACCTCTTCCGCCAGATATCCAAGGCAGCATGGGAATGTGCCGACCCGGGAATGCAGTTCGACACCACGATAAATAAGTGGCACACGTCCAAGAACACCGGGCGCATAAATGCCAGCAATCCATGTTTTACCGGCGACGCCCTAGTCCACACTGACAAGGGCCTCGTCAGTTTCCGTGAGCTTTTTGCCCGGGTCAACGAAGGTGAGACGTTCGGCGTCTACACCCATGACGCCACGAATGTCCAAGAGCCGGCACAGCGCTTGGAGCTGACGACCCCGGACGCCCTGATGATCACCGGCTACAACCAGGTGATCAAAGTGCGCTTCGACAACGGCATGGAGGTCCGGTGCACTCCAGGCCACCGCTTCTTCACGGCCAACAGGGGCTATGTCGAGGCTCAGGACCTGAATGCTGACGACAGGGTCAAGGTCCTGGACCTCCCGGCTCCAGCTATCAGTGCCAACTACGGGCTCCCGGTGACGAGCGACCTCACCATCTACTCGACCAAAGGCGACCATCGCCGCCTCGTGCGCCTGCCCGAGAAATGGGATGAGGATCTGGCACACTACCTGGGCTGGATGGTGGGCGACGGGTCGGTCGGCGCCGGCGGGACTCTCAGTGCCGTGTACGGCAACCCTGAGGACCAGGCCGAGGTGCTCCCTCGGCACCTGGCCTTTGTCACCTGGCTGAACGGTGGTCTTGCTCCCACGCCGAGCGCACAGGCCAACGGCACCGTTCAGCTGCGCCTGACCAGGCGTCCCTTGACGGCGTTCTTCGCCGCCTTGGGCCTGACCGCCGTACGTGGCCCCCAAAAGCGGGCCCCCTGGTCGGTCTTCCAGGCGCCGTCGCAAATTGTGGCCGCCTTCCTGAGGGGGCTGTTCGACGCCGACGGCTGTGTGCGTCTCGACAACGCGAAGGGTAGCTATGTCGGCCTCGGCTCAACCTCACGAGAACTCCTGGTCGATGTCCAACGCCTCCTCAGCACTTTTGGTATTGCCTGCAAGGTCTCGGATGACGATCTGCGCATCACTTCCAAGGGTATGTTGAGCTTTGCGCAGGAGATCGGTTTCTCCCTGCCCTCCAAGGCGTCCAAGCTGGAGCAAGTGATTTCTGGCCGGGCCCGGGCCTTCAACAAGAGCGACGGCTGCACGAGGCTGCGCGGCATGGTCGAGGACGGCTTTGAGTTGACCTATAACTTGAGCGAACCCCGTAACCACTCTTATATTGTCAACGGGCTCGTGGTGCGGAACTGTTCGGAATATATGCACCTCGATAATTCAGCTTGCAACCTCGCAAGTATCAATTTATTGACATTCTTGAACCCCGACGACGACTTCGACGTGGAGGGGTTCAAAGCGGCGGTCGAGGTCGCCTTCACCGGGCAGGAGATCCTGGTCGGCAATGCCGACTACCCGACCAAGCCGATCGGGGACACGTCCCGGCGTTTCCGCCAGTTGGGACTGGGTTACGCCAATCTGGGCGCGCTGCTTATGGCCCAGGGGATCCCTTACGATTCCGACGCCGGGCGCGCATGGGCGGGCGCCATAACGGCTCTGATGACGGGCCACGCCTACGCCGTCTCCGCCCGGACCGCGGCCAGGATGGGCCCTTTCGCCGGCTACCACGAGAACCGCGAGCCGATGCTCGAAGTCTTGCGCATGCACCGGGCCGAGGTGGCCGAGATCGATGAGTTGCTCGTGCCGCCCGACCTGCTCTCGGCGGCTCAGGAGTCGTGGGATAGTGCCGTCGAAACGGCTGACACTTACGGGGTAAGGAACTCGCAGGCCAGTGTTCTGGCCCCGACAGGTTGTCTTGTCGGCGGGTCGTTGGTGGCGACCGAACGTGGACTGGTCAGGCTGGCTTCGCTCGGCGACCCGGACGGTTCGAAGTGGCAGGAGCTAGGAATACGCGTGGCTACGGACGAGGGTGCCCGGGAAGCCTCGGAGTTCTACGTGAACGGCTTGGAACCGGTGGTGACGGTGCGGACGCGTCGGGGCTACCGCCTGCAAGGTACGCCCCAGCACCGTGTCAAAGTCGTCAATACGTCTGGCCAATGGGAGTGGAAGCGCTTGGCAGACATCGTGACCGGTGACGTTGTGCCACTGGCGTTCGACCAACTGATCGGTCGCCCCCAGACAGTTCCGCTACCGCCGTTGCCCGAGGCCTATTGGACCGGTGAGCACCACGCCACCGTTCCCCGCGAGATGACAGCAGAATTGGCCGAGCTCGTCGGCTATTTCATGGGCGACGGTTCCTTGCACAGCCGTGGTCTTCGTTTTTGCGTTACGGAAAGCGACATCGACGTCGTCGAGCGCCTTCGGCTCCTGGCAAAGGCTGTTTTCGGGCTCGAGGTCGCCGTCTCGGCCAAGAAGGGTTACACCGAAGTAAGGCTCGATTCAGTACGAGTCGTGCTCTGGTGGGAGGCTTGCGGGTTTGCCAAGCAATCGCCCGCTCCCGGGCACAGCGGCAAGGGCTATATAGCCCATATACCGAGCGCCGTCTTGGCCGCCAACGACAGGAAGGTTTACTCCGCTTTCCTGCGGGGTCTCTATGAGGCCGACGGTGATACCAGCTCCGGGTACGCGACGTTCAAGAGCACGTCGTTAGAGCTCGCTCAAGACGTCCAATCTCTCCTACTGGCACTCCGTTACCCGACGAAGCTGCACGTGGCGGAGCGGACCAACGCCTGGGGCACGCTCCCGATAGCCGCGGTGCGGCTGCTCAACCTCTCCTGGAACGAGAGCTGGGCACTTGAGATCGGCTTCATGGGAAGTCGCAAACAGAGCGGTCTGCGCCTGTCCGACATCCAGCAGGCCGGCCGGAAGGACTACATTCCACTGACCCGGGAGCTGGTGGACCGTCTGGCGCCTGAGAACGACCGGTTGCGGACCGTGTTACTGATGGAGGTGGCACGCTCGAGAGTTTCGCGGCGCATCGCCGAGGAGCTGTACGAGCGGACCGGCGATGCAGAGCTCGACCATCTACTGGGCTTTTTCTACGACACCGTTGCCACCGCGGAGCTTGGCGAGGAAGAGCTCACCTACGACCTGTCCGTTCCTTCGAACGTGACATACCTCGCCAATGGGTTCATAAGTCATAACACCATCGGCCTTCTCATGGACTGTGACACGACCGGCATCGAGCCGGACCTGGGACTGGTCAAGACGAAGAAGCTGGTCGGCGGCGGTACGATGTCGATAGTCAATCAGACGGTCCCCCGGGCATTGCATAGGTTGGGCTACTCGGACGAGGAGATCGCCGACATTGTTGCCTATGTCGACGAGCACAAATCGATACTCGGTGCCCCCCACATCTCGCCCGATCACCTCGGCGTATTTGCCTGCTCGATGGGAGACAACACCATCCATTACCGGGGGCACGTGCGCATGATGGCCGCCGCACAACCGTTCCTGTCCGGTGCGATCTCCAAGACGGTCAACATGCCCGAAGAAGCGACCATCGAGGACGTCGAGCAACTGCACATAGAGGCCTGGCAGATGGGCATCAAGGCTGTTGCCATCTACCGGGACAACTGCAAAGTTGCCCAGCCTCTGGCGACGACCAAGCGGGCGATGGCAGGACCGTCTGGCCCTGAGGCCCACGACGCCGAGCTGGCCGTCAAGATCGCCGACCTGGAAAAGGCGCTGGAGATGCAGACGGTGGTGATGAGCAAGCCGGTGCGGGAGCATATGCCTCGCAAGCGCAAGTCGCTGACCTTTTCTTTCCGGGTGGCGGACTGCGAGGGCTACGTGACCGTCGGCGAGCTCGAGGACGGCCGGCCGGGGGAGGTCTTCATGAAAGTCTCCAAGCAGGGCTCGACCTTGGCCGGCATCATGGACGCCTTCGCCATATCGGTGAGCCTCGGGCTGCAGCACGGGGTACCGCTGGCCACGTTCGTCCGCCATTTCACCAACATGCGCTTCGAGCCGGCCGGGATGACCGACGATCCCGATCTCCGCTTCGCGGCGTCGTTGGTGGACTACATTTTCCGCCGGCTGGCTGTCGAGTACATGGGCCCGGCCGAACGCTTGGACCTTGGCATCCTGACTGTCAGCGAGCGTATGCAGCCCACATTGCCCGGCGTTGAGGAAGCCGTCATTGTCGACCAGCCGATGCGTGCCGGGCTGGTCGAGGAGGTTGAGTTGCGAGAGGGGCGCCAACTTCCGCCGTCGGCACCTCTTCCCGCCTCGTTCGGCGGCGTCCCGGCCAAAACTGGTTCTGCAGGCCGCAAAGCCGGGAAGGCCAAGAAGCCCGCTACCAGTGATGCTCCGTACTGTTACCAGTGCGGGGTGCAGATGCAGCGCGCCGGCAGTTGCTTTGCCTGCCCTTCGTGTGGGACGACGAGCGGGTGCTCGTGAAAATTGGGGAAGTTTGGGTGTCTCCTTCGCGAGGTTGCTGACGAGAGATCCGACGCCTTCCGACGTGCTGACCCAAACGTCGACCCCTTAGCGGTGCCGCCCGTGGCTGAGTCGACCGAGGAAGCTAAGGATGGCCTGATCGCAGGATGCTGGTCGGCATGGTCCCAGATGGCATGATGCCAAATGGTATACTAGGTCATGCCTCGCAACCCGTTCCAGTACGGCTCCCCGGTCGGCGCCGAGCATTTTGTCGGCCGGGCCCACGAGCTAAAAGCGTTGACCTCTCGAATGGCCGACGGCATCAACGTCGTACTTATCTCACCTCGGCGCTATGGCAAGACCTCACTGTTGCGAAGGGCCGAGGACCAGCTGTCGGGCGCAGCCATTGTCCACGTCGATGTGCTGTTGTGCGCTAGTTCGGCCGAGCTGGCAGCCAGGTTGGCAGGGGCGGCTTTCCGTCTCCCCTCGGGCCGCTGGCACCGGGCCAAGAACGCTGTTCCCGAGTTCCTGCACCGGCTCAAGGTGACACCGACGGTCACCCTCGGGCCCGACGGCTCGCCCCAGTTCGGCTTCGGCGGCGACCTGGCGCCTCGGGAGCTGGACCAAGTCCTAGAAGACGTTTACAGCCTGCTGGCCGAGGACGCTCCACGGCGTCCGGGCGTGCTCGTACTGGACGAGTTCCAAGCCATCACCGACCTCGACGAACACCTCCCCTCATTGCTAAAGGGCCTGGCCGACAGCTACCGAAGGGTCTCGCTCATACTGGCCGGGTCGCAGAGGCACCTGATGGAGCGCCTGACCGGTTCCAGCGGGGCGCCTCTTTACGGGATGGCTGAACCCTTGGGCCTCGGGCCGGTCGAGACGAACGCGATGGTGGATTACCTGCGCCAACGGGCGGCCGGGGCCGGCAAACCGATGACCCCCGAGGTGGCGGGGCGCCTGATAGAGATCGCCGGCCCCATCCCGAACGACATCCAGCGCCTCGCCTATTGCGCTTACGAGGAAGCCGACGGCGCGATCGGTAACGACGAAGTGAACCAGGGCATGGAAGAGGCCGCTTCCCACAGCGATGCCACCTACGCCGACTTGTTCAGCGGGCGCTCGCCCGGCCAGCGCCGGGTCCTGCGGGCCCTGGCTGCTCAGCCCCGTACGGAGATCTTCTCGGCCCATTTCGCCCGGGAGGTGCAGCTCGCGAATGCCGCCTCGGTGCGCAAGGCGGTCGATGCCCTGGCGGGCACGGAGTTCGTCGCCCGAGACGGCGACGCCTGGAAGGTGGCGGACCCCTTTTTCCGCTATTGGCTCACCTGGATCTTCGGGGCCACTGCCTGCGACGACTAAAAGGGCTCCCTTGGCTGAGGACTGAAAGGAGGCACGCCAAGGCCTCGTCGAGCGCCTCCGCCACAATCCGGAGCCGCCTTCGAGGTCGACGAGCCTTGCTGCTTCGCCTCCCCAGGCGCAGCAAACGGTTGCCCTAACCGCGCGCCGACCGCGCGGTTAGACGGCGATCTTGCCGCCGTACTCGGCGGTGCTCGGGTGGTTGCGTTGCGCTTTACCTAGAACGAGACTGTCCCCCAACCCGTCACAAACTGCGCCTGACCAACGCTAGGGGAGTTGTTCGAGTTGTTGCACTGGCCCGCGTGCTTGCCGCTTGGGTACTTTGACCCGATCACGGCGAACGTGAACGTCAGCGTGAAGCCGCCCCTGATACCCGTGTACGCTCCGGTGCCCGTGCCCGCAACAATCGGCGTCGAGCCCGTCACGACTAGGTAGGCCGAGCATGTCCTTGCGTTGGGCTCGACGTTGTTGAAAGCGCTCGCTATCTTCTTGTCGAGCCTCGCGGTGCTGATGGTGAACGAACCTTGGACGAGCGAGATTTTGACCTCGGTGCTGTTAGGCTGAGGGACGCCGTTAGCGCCGATCGAGTCAGCTGACCCCGAATCGCCGATTGCCCCGGTCAACACGATCGTGCTGCCGAGCCCCTCACCATCGCCGTAGTCGAAGACATGTACCGTGCCGTTCGTTACCGTACTGGCGCTCGCGGCCACCATGTTCCCAGATGTCAAAAGAGCACCGGTGAGCGCGGCAATGGTCAAGGTGGGCACGACTCGTTTCATAGATGGACCTCCTCGATCGGGGACCGCCGAGCCTCTGGCTGGCGGTGGTTGATGGAGCTTCCCAGTGGCCCTGCCGGCAGACCGCGATCACCGACGATCTCGGCTGTCTGAGCAACAGTCTGGCATCGCTGCCGGCCTCGGCCAAGGAGGCCAGCCGGTGTAGCCGGCCTCGTGCCAGCACCCTGCGCGGCCTGGAAAGTAGGACTTTCTCTTGTCAACTTGTGAAAAGCCCGACGGGCACCTGTGGAACGGAGCGACGCTGGGGATCAAGAGTTGTGGTGCAGCAAGGCGAAAAGAGACCTGGGAGGTTCGTAGCGCCCCTTGTAAGGCACGTGTTTTGAGGTTCGTGACCGGCGGGGGCTCCTTCGCCGCCATCGACCCGCCCCGACCGCAACGCGACCAGTAGGATCGGTGTTGATGGCCCTGTACGAGTACCTTTGCCGAGATTGCCAGAGCTCCTTCGAAGTGCGCCGGGCGATGGGCGACGCAGACGGCGGTGTCAGTTGCCCTAGCGGGCACACCGACGTACGGCGGAAGCTCTCGGTGTTTGCTTCAGTTGGGGCACTGGGAACGGCCGCGGCCACGACGCGGCCTGGGCCGGGCTCCGCGGCCGGGTGTTGTGGTGGCGCCTGCGGGTGCGGGCACTGACCTGCTCCGGGAGCGATTTGGCCTGAGCTGAGCGAAGCCCGAGGCGGCCCCACGAGGCATCTCCGCTCAGACAGGCACGACAATGAGGCGCTCCGAAGCTGCAAGCCACGTCTTCGGCGTCGCCTGGGGTAGGCGGGGGAGATGTGGGGCCCTCCGGATCATGTCCTCCACTGGTCCAGTTCTCCACGGGCGTGCATCTGGCGCAGTTTGGACCGTTGTAGCTTGCCGTTGGGGGTGGTTGGGACGGTGCCATGTGGTACGACGAGGACCTCCGAGGGAGCGATCCCGACGGCGTCGGCGATGGCGGCGCTGGCCCTTCTGGGCAGGTCAGGGAGATGGTCCGCCTCCACCACCACGACGAACTCGCCCGCCTGGCCGTCTTGGCGGGAGAAGGCCGCGCAGGCCCGAGGCGAGAGCCCCGTGACCTGCAAGACGGCTCGTTCGATGTCCTCGGGGTGGTATTTCTCGCCGAGGTGGACGACAACCTCGTCGGATCGTCCGGTAACGAAGAGCTCACCTTGGTCCATGTAAGCGAGGTCACCGACGCGTAGCCACCCTCCCGCGAAGCTCTCACTATCGTGGAGGTTCACGTACCCGTCGGTCACGCCCGGGCCGCGCACCCACACGTCGCCCACCTCTCGCTCGGGGAGAGGGCGGCCTGGACCACCCACACAGATTTCGCCTCCCGGGTAGGGACGTCCGCAGGACACGACTCGCTTGACCGGCTGGCCTGGCCGTGCCGCGAGTGCGTGGCCGGAGCGAACCAGTTCAGCCAGGTCCACGCTGTCGACCCGGGGATCGTGGCCGGGCGTAGTGCGGCTGATCATGCCTGCTTCGGATGACGCGTAGTGCACGGTGATCGTCCCTGGGTGCAGCCCGCGCGGGCCGCACACGTCTCTCACCCGGGCCACCATGTCCGGGTCGGCTAGTTCGGCGTTGAAGGCAAGCTGTTCGAGGTGGGAGAGGTCGATGCCCTCCGGCCTACCGACCACCGCCTCGAGCACCTCGGACCATATCGACGACGGGCTCACCACGTGGCTGGCACCGGTCTCGCTGACCAGACGCAGCCATGAGGCGGGGTCGGCCAGGAAGTGCTTCATGGCCACAATGTGCTGGTCCACGGGGGTCACTACCTGGAACAGGAGGCCGAGCCCGGCGATATGGAAGAAGGGGAACCAGTTGACCATGGCCGGCACGGCTCCGTCCTGGGGGTGCAGAGCGTTTTGGCGGGCCCACTCGAGGGCGCGAGCGTGGCTCATTCGTACGCCTTTGGGCGCCGCCGTGCTCCCCGAGGTGCAGAGGACCACGGCCAGGTCGGAGGGCGACACCTCGGTGGCGCCAGCCGTGCTGGCGTGGTCGCCGGTCGCGCCCGGCCCCGAGGACGTTGTAGCCGGCGAGAGGAAAGGATGCCGCGGTGCCTGGGCAGACCAGTCCCATTGGGCGAAGTGCTCTCCCACCAGCAGGTCGAGGTAACGCTTTTCCCCGACGACGACGGAACAACCGGTGGCCGCTACCAGGGAGCTGACCTGTTCCCCGAAGGAGCCGCCTACGACTACCGGCGCCGGGAGGGGGACCAATGTGGCCCCGGCCAGCCATGTGGCCCAAGCCCATTCCGCCCACTCCGGGCAGTTCTGGCCGACGAGGCCCACATTGGTGCCCCTACCCACGTCCGCCCTAGCCAAGTCGGTGGCTCTCTTCAGGGCTCTGGCATAAAGGTCTTTCACCGGAAGAGCGGTGACGTCGTGGCCGGAGTGGAAGAACCAGCCTCCCCGTCCCGGGGCCGCGGCCGCGGCCAACAGCTCAGGCATGGTGGACGGGGTCACGGCGACGCGCTGCATAACTTCACGAGACTGCTGGCGCCTCCTGTCGGTGGTCACCGGCGTGCCCAGTTATACCAGAGACCGTACGGCAGCCGCGGCCCATGGCGCGCCAGCGCGGGTTTCATATCGCCGACGGGAGACGGCGCCTGCTGAGCCCGTGTTACCGGGGGTGCCCGACAATCGGCACATGACCTGCCCCGGATCCCTCTCCGGAAAAAGTTATGTTAGGATCATATTTATGAGGGCATCATCTTCGGGGGGCGCGCGGGCCTCCTTCGGGGCGGGGCGGCCCGACCCGGCACCGGGCCAGAGCGGCGGCCAGGCAACCCAGGGCGGTGGTGCGGGCGCCCGGTTGGCCATCCACGAACTGAGCCGGAAGCGACGGATCGGCATCCTGTTGATCTGTTCGATGAGCCTGCTGATCGTCGGCTTGGACCTCACGATCGTGAACGTCGCCCTCCCGTCGATCGGCCATAGCTTCCACGCCTCGGTCTCCGGCCTTCAGTGGACCATCGACTCCTATACCCTCGTGCTGGCCAGTCTGCTCATGCTGTCTGGTTCGACCGCCGACCGGCTGGGGCGGCGCCGGACCTTCGTCATCGGGCTTACGCTGTTCGCCACGGCGTCCCTGCTCTGCAGCTTCGCCCCGAGCCTTGCGTTTCTGGTGGTTTTCCGCATGCTCCAAGCGGTGGGCGGCTCCATGCTGAACCCGGTGGCGATGTCCATCATCACCAACACCTTCACCAATCCGCGTGAGCGCGCCCAGGCCGTCGGGGTATGGGGAGCCGTGGTCGGCATCTCCATTGCGCTCGGGCCGGTCGTCGGCGGGGCCCTTGTCACTTCGGCGGGCTGGCGCTCCATCTTCTGGATCAATGTCCCGGTGGGTATCGTCGCCATCGTTCTCGCGCTCCGGTACATCCCTGAGTCCAAGGCGCCCCACCGTCGCCGGGCCGACCCCGTGGGCCAGGTCCTCGTCATGGCCGTGCTTGCCTGTCTCACCTACGGCATCATCGAAGGGCCGGGCCGGGGTTGGGGGTCGTCGCCGATCCTGGCCGTTTTCGCCGTGGCCGTGGCCGCGCTAATCGGCCTGCTGGCCTACGAGCCGCGCCGCCACGAGCCGTTGATCGACGTCCGCTTCTTCCGCTCGGTCCCGTTCAGCGCAGCCACCGTGACCGCGGTGGCAGCCTTCGCCGCCATGGGCGGGTTCCTGTTCATGAACACCCTCTACCTTCAAGAGGTGCGCGACCTGTCGGCCCTCCACGCCGGCCTCGATACCATGCCGATGGCGGTGGCGACGATGGTGATGTCGCCGCTCTCGGGGCGCATCGTCGGGACCCGCGGGTCACGCCTGCCTCTCCTGGTGTCCGGTGCCGCCCTGGCCGCCAGTTGCGTGATGCTGGCGCGCATCGATCCCTCGACCCCCTTCACGTGGCTTTTTGGCGCCTACATGATCTTCGGTGTGGGCTTCGGCCTCGTCAACGCGCCAATCACCAACGCCGCGGTGTCGGGGATGCCCCGGGCCCAGGCCGGCGTGGCGGCGGCCATCGCGTCCACGTCACGCCAGATCGGCCAGACCCTGGGCGTGGCTGTGGTCGGCGCTGTCGTCACCTCCCGGATCCATGGGCCGCTCCATTCCGGTCTGGCTTCGGCCAGCCACCTGGGCTGGTGGATCCTGGTCGGCTGCGGTGGCATGGTCCTTGTCCTGGGGGTGGTAGCAACGTCCCGCTGGGCCCTCGAGACCGCCCGCCGGACGGCGGTGGCGCTCAACCCCGAGGTGCTGACGGGCAGGGCGGGCGAGGCGGCGTGACGAAGCCCAGGGACCAGTTGGTAAAAACGCAGACGCCCGACGGCACTGCCGCTGAGGCCTGGAGGTTGCTTTGCGACCTGGTACTCGACAACGAGCGGCGCCGCCAGGTAAGCGACGCCGTGGGGCTCAGCTTCGGGCGGCTCAGGGTGCTGCGGCGTGTTGCGGCACGGTCAATGCCCATCGGCGAACTGGCCGCGTCGGTCGGGGTCGACCCCCCCAACATGACGTCCGTGGTCGACGACCTGGAGTCCCTGGGCCTGGTCCGTCGGCAGCCACACCCGACGGACCGCCGGGCCAAGCTGGTGGTACCGACGCCCCGAGGCCAGCAGCTGGCAAAGCAGGCGAACGCCGTCATGAGCACCCCGCCAACGGGCTTGGCTGAGCTCGGTGGCGGGGATCTCGCCGCTCTGGTCAGGATCCTTCGGAGTGTGGCCAGCGCCGAGCCGGCAGCACCCGGCCCGCCTTACTAGCGGTGATGTCATTATCACGCAGCCGGACGGGGGGATTAGGGCCTGAGGTCGGCGCCGTCTCGCCGCGGCTGGCAAAGCTCGGATCTTCTGGCCCTGACTGGGTGCCTGCAAGAACCTTTTCAGAACGCCCGGCCGTCACGAGCACGGGAGAGCTTGCCGGCACTGTCGCCGTTGACGACGGTCCGGGCCCGTTCGGGCCCGCCGCCGGGGCCTGGTAGAAGTACTGCTTGCCCAACATGGCCGAAGCGACGGCCGCGACTAGGCAAGCCCCTGCCGCGAAGTCGAGCGCTTCGTGTAGGCCATGGCTGAAGGGCCCGGCGATGAGGCTCGGGAAGAACGACCGGCCGGTTAGGAAAGAGGACTGGGCGTCGGTCAGGTGGGCAAGGACACCGCTCGGTCCGAGCAAGCTCTGGATCGGGTTGTAACCGAGGAAAGCAGCGAAGACCGACGAGGTGGGCGGGAGGTCCGCAACCCTGCGGGCGGCCGCGGCAGGCACGCCGTGCACGACTAGGCCGTTGTAAAGCGTAGTCGGCAGATCGGCGGAAAGCCCCACGATTATCAGGGTGAAGAAGATCCCGATCGACAGCACCATGGCCGCGTTCATGGTTGTAGAGACCATGCCCGAGCCCTGGCCGCGCTGACCAGGGGGAAGGGAGTTCATAATCGCGGCACGGTTGGGGGATGCGAACAGCCCCATTGCCAAACCGTTGAGAAGGATCAGTAGTGCGAACCAGATGTAGGAGAAGTTGATCGGAAGCAGCTCCAGTAGTGCGAAGCTGACAGCGGCCGAGATCATCCCCCCGGTGGCGAAGGGCCTGGCCCCGAAGCGGTCCGAAAGGTAGCCGGACAGCGGCCCAGCCAGCAAGAAACCCCCGGTCAGCGGCAACATGAAAATCCCTGCCCACAGCGGGGTCTGGGCGAAGCTGTAGCCGTGCTCAGGCAACCAGATCCCCTGTAGCCAGATGATGAGGATAAACATCAGCCCACCGCGGCCTAGGGCGGCCATGAGGCTGGCCACGTTGCCGGCGGCGAAGGAGCGGATGCGGAACAGCGGGATGCGGAACATCGGCGCCGCCACCTTGGTCTCGATCCACGCGAACAGGCCGAGGACCACTACGCCCCCGATCAGGCCAGCCAGTACCAGTGGGTTGGTCCAACCCATGGTGTGGCCGTCGTAGGGCTCGATGCCGTAAACGACTCCGACCAGCAGTGCCACCAGGCCGAAGGCGAAGGTGGCGTTGCCCAGCCAATCGATCTTGGCCGGGGTGCGGACGCCTTTGTCCTCCAGGTTGATGATGCCCCAGGCGGTGCCGACAACACCCACCGGGACCGAGACCAAGAACACCAGGCGCCAGTCGATGGGGCCCAGAAGACCGCCGAGCACGAGCCCGATGAACGAACCCGCGATAGCTGCCACCATGTTGGTCCCCAGTGCAAGACCGCGCTGCTCGGGCGGGAAGGCATCGGTCAGGATGGCCGCGCTGTTGGCCATGATAAAGGCGCCGCCGACCCCCTGGAACACGCGCATGATGATCATGAACAACGCCGCCGAAGACCCGTGCATCCAGGTCACGGACAACATGACGGAAAAGACGGTAAAGATGGCGAAGCCCATGTTGTACATCCGGACGCGGCCAAATATGTCGCCCAGGCGCCCGAAGCTCACCACAAGCACCGCCGTAACCAGCATGTAGCCCATCAGCATCCACAAGAAGTAGCTGGTGTTGCCCGCGGTTAGGGGGTTGAGCTGGATGCCGCGGAAGATATCGGGCAGGGAAATGAGCACGATCGAGGCGTCGATCGAGGCCATCAACATCCCCAGGGTCGTGTTGGAGAGCGTTGACCACTTGCCCTTGTACGGGTCGGCCGGCTCCGGGGAACTCCCGCCGGGCTGCCTCGTTGTCGCGATGGTCGCTCCGGTCACGCAGTCTCGGGCCCCGCCGCTCTGGCGCTCAATGTAGGGCTTCCACAGACGGCGTTAGGGCGGAGCGGGCCGAAGCTGGGTCTCGCTGGCCCACGGGGGGCACGCGGACTTCCATACTGAGCGTGCTCACGGTTTTCAGGCTACCTGAGTTTTGCTCACGAACCCGGTGGCACAAGCGCGCACTACTGGCCGGCCCGCCCGTCGCACGTTCCGTAGTCCCTTCCCTCGCACCGGTCGCATGCCAAATCCGGTGTACGCGATGCCGCTTTGCGGGGCCCACCCCCGAGTGCAGCGCAAATCTAAATAGGTCCGATTTTGTAAAGTCAGGTGTTTGTTGCCACATATGGCGGGTGGTCATCATGCCGAACTTCATGCTGCTGTCGAGACCGAGGAGCGCGCGTCCTTGTTCATCGACGGTCGGCGTCCCGGGCGGGCTCGTAGCCGTGCTGTCGGGACCAGGTTTCGTACATCTCGGCGTGTCGAGGCCGTTCGCGAGCCGGTCGATGAGGTCGTCCAGACCGACCGCGTCGATCGCTTCCCGCACCTGTTCGGAAGTGGCATCCGGTCGGGCGAAGGCCACGTTGTCACGGATCGTCCCGGTAAACAGGAAGGGTTCTTGCGGCACGACGCCGAGTTGGCGGCGGAGCGAGTTCATTGTGACGTCGGTGAGATCGTGACCGTCGATTGTCACCCTCCCCGCCGTCGGGTCGTAGAAGCGGGTGACAAGCTTGGCCAGCGTCGACTTACCCGCCCCGGTGGGCCCGACGAAAGCCACCGCCTCGCCCGCCCGGATGGCGATGTCCACGTCGCTAAGTACGGTCTCGCCGGAGCCGTAGCGGAACTCGACGTCTTCGAACGTGATCGCTCCCTGAATGGGCGGGAGCTCATAGGCGTCAGCTTTCTCCGCCACGGTCGGTGCCGTGGCCAGCAGGACACGCAGCTTGTTCACCGCCGCCTGGCCCTGCTGATCGGTGTTGTAGAGCTGGACGAGCTGCTGGATGGGCTGGAAGAACGAGCCCAGATAAAGAACGAAGGCCGTGAGCTGTCCGATGGTGAGCTCGGGATGAAGGTCCGGCGCCAGACCGCCGCCCGCCAGATGGTGCCAGGAGTGGATCACCATGGTGCCGCCGATGAGCAAGAGGGACGCCTGTCCCACCAGGCCGACGAAGTCGCTCACGGTCGAGTAGCTCGCCGTCACCCGCGCCGTCGTGAAGTTGGCGGCGCGGTAGGCACCGAGCACATTGCGATGATGGACCACGTTGTTGCGTTGCCGGTTGTACGAAGCGACGACACGCACGCCCGACAGGCTCTCGGCAATGTCCGAGATCACGCCCGCGAGCGTGTCACGCACCCGTAAGTACGAGCGCTCCGACGAAGAGCGGAACCACAGAGATGCGATCGTGAGCGCCGGCATGACTATGGCGAGGGTGACCAGCGCGAGTTGCCAGTTGTAGGAAAAGAGCACCCCGGCGACGAAGAGCATGGTCAGCCCCTGGATGGCGAACTGAGCCAGACCATCCTGCAGCAGTTGCTGCAGGACCTCGATATCGCTTGTCATGCGGGTCATGATCACGCCCGCCTTCTCGTCGGTGAAAAAGTCGAGCGACAGACGCTGGATGTGGGCGTAGACCCGGACTCTCAGGTCGTTCATCACCTGAGCGGCGAGCTTGCCCGTGTTGCGCACCCTGGCCCGCTCCACGAACACGGTGAGCACGACCGAGACGAGGTAAACGAGGCCGCAGACCACGATGACGTCGAGGTGGCGTTGCTTTCCGACGAGCCCGTCGTCGATGCCGATCTGGGTCAGGTACGGCCCGGTCTGGAACCCGACGGTCTCGATGGTGAGAAAGATCACCGAAAGCAGGGCGATCCGCCAACGGTCCATGATCATTCGCGTGAGCGTGAGCGGGCGGGTGTCGGTTGCACGCTGGGTGAATAGGGCCTCGGGCTCGCCGTGGTCCGGCTCGGTCCTGATCAGCCTGGTAACAGGCTCCTGTAGCTCGGGGGGGATGCCCGCGAACGGCGCTCCGCCCTGAGTTGCGTTGCCGGCACCACCCCAAGCGCCGGGCCGCCCGCCCCCACTTACGCCGCCCCACATGGGGCCGCCGCCGAAACCCATGCTCATAAGCCCGGCTCCGGCTCTGTCTGCTCGACCACGTACGCCAGCACTTCGGCGTAGCGAGGGTCGTTCTCGAGTAGCTCCCCGGATGGAGATCGAGAAGAGGAACGGCTCGTCGAAGACGAAGCCGACCCGCGCCCGCAAGCTCTCGAGGGTGTAGTCGCGCACGTCGCGCCCGTCGATCAGCAGCTGGCCCTCGGACACGTCATAGGAGCGATTAAGCAAGCGGCCGGCGGTCGTCTTGCCCGAGCCGGTGCGGCCGACGACGGCGACGGTCTCCCCCGGTGCCATGTGGAGGTTGAAGTCGTTCAACACCTGCGTACCGTCGGAGTAGGCGAACCCGACGTGGTCGAAGTGCACATCGCCCCGGCACTCGACGAGGTCAACGGCGCCGGGGGCGCTCACGATCTCGGCCGGTTGGTCGATGACCTCGTAGATCCGCTTGGCCGAGGCGGCAGCCCGCTGGCCGTTCATGATCACCATCCCGAGTTGGCGGAACGGCGGTTGGAAGATGAGCATGTAGGCCTGGAATGTGAACAGTGTCCCCACGCCAAGATGGTCGTGGACCACCAGGATCCCGCCGTAGAGCAGGATGACCGCCAGTCCGACCCGGGGTAGGTTCTCCAAGGTCGGTGCCCACGTACCGCGGATGTTGGCGTCTTTGATGTAGGACCACTGGAGCTTGTCAGCCGCCCGGGCCAGGGTGGTGAGCTCCTTTTGCTCGGCTGCGAAGGACTTCACGACCCGGACGCCGGACGCGTTTTCTTCGACCAGCATGGCGATGTCCGCCAGGCGGGACTGGATGAGCCAGGAGACCGGGTAGATCTGCTTCCTCATAGCCACCCCGACCAGGAAGGTGATGGGCAGCGAGATGGCGGTGACCAAAGTGAGCTGGGCGTTCAGGGAGAACATCTCGGCGAAGGCGACGAAGATAACTGCGCACTGGACGATGACGGTCGGTGCCATCACCAGGTACTGCTGCACGGCACGCACGTCGGAGTTGGCCCGGGAGATCAGCTGGCCGACCGAGACCCGGTCATAGAAGGGGAAGGACAGCAACATGTAGTGCTCGTAAATGATGTGGCGGAGGTCGTACTCGAAGCTGTACGCGGTCGTGAGCAGGAAGCGCCGGCCCAGGTAGTTGGAGATCTCACGGACGCCGATGGCGATGAAGATCAGCGTGGCGAAACCCGTCAGTGGCTTTAGGTCGGTCGTGTGGCCCACCGTCGGCAGGCTGTCGGTAATGGCGTTGCCGATGTAACGGGGTATCTGCACCTGCGAGAACAACGCCACGAACGACATCACCAGCGAGAGGGACCAGATCCCTTTGTGGGTTTTGATCACCGGCCACGCCCGCCCGAGCCAGCTCTTGGAGGGGTCCGGGTCGATCGTCGCTCGCGGAGGGGAGTAGGGCGAAGTCTCGGCAATCGGCTCGAACGGGTGCTCTTGGAGCTCCCGGACCAGGTCGGCGTCGTTCGTGCCGAGCAGTAGCCTGCGCGCGCTCAAGTCGGCGTCTCGTCACCTTCGGCGCGTCGCGCCGCTTCGCGTTTGGCCCGGGCACGGTCGAGCGCCTCGCCCCACAAGGTCAGCGCGGCGAGAGCGCTTGCCGCCGATCCCCCCTCTTCGAGCTCGCCGGCGATGGCCCCGAGCCGCGCCTGTAGCGCTTCTTCGGCCGAAGCCAGCAGGGCGCGACCGGGCGTGGTTAGGGCAAGGGCAATGCGACGGCGGTCTTCGACCGAGTGTGCCCGCTCGACCGCGCCACGCTGGACGAGCCCGTCGACGACGGCGGTGACGCTCGGGGCGGACACGGCGAGCTTCTGAGCCAGGCTGCTCGAGGCGTCGGTACCCCTGGCGATCTGCACGAGCATCCGGTACTGCGCCGGGGAGAGGTCCAGCGCCGCCAGCGCAACCTCGACCTGCCGGGCGAGCCGCGCCGCTGTCCAACCCACCGAGGAGTAACTGACTTCGTCCATCTAGTGAGCTTCGCCCATCTAATGATTAGCCTAGCCAACGATTAGCCAGAGCACACAAATAGTTCGGCGGCCTGGGGCTTTCCCATGGCTGACCGAGCGCCTTCCATCCGAGCCGGAGCTAGCCACCGGCCGCAGGGGCCCACGGGAGCCGGAGTGGGGAACATACATTCGATAGAAGGCTATGCTGGCGGCCATGGTGGGCTCGGGCCACGACAGGTTCAGGTGGCCACTCGAAGACGGGGGCGCAGAAGGCCGGCTCTTCGACGGGCCCGGAGCCGACCGCCACGTGGGCCGCGGTGAGTACCGGGGCCTCGAGTTCCTCCACGTCAACGCCCGCACCATCATCAACCGCGTCCCGCCATCGTCCCGCATGTCCTTCCGCTACACCATCAACGCCTACCGGGGGTGCTCGCACGCATGCACTTACTGCTTCGCTCGTCCTACTCATGAGTTCCTGGGGCTCGGCGTCGGCGAAGACTTCGAACGACGGATCGTGGTCAAGGTCAACGCCCTAGAGCTGGCCAGGGCGGAGCTGAGCTCCCCTCGGTGGGGTGGTGACCTTATCGCCATGGGCACCAACACGGACCCCTACCAAGCGGCGGAGGGGAAGTACCACTTGACCCAGGGCATAATCGGGGCCCTCAGTCAACGCCGCAACCCTTTCAGCATCTTGACCAAGTCGACTCTTGTGCTCCGTGACTTGCGCCCCCTCGCCGAGGCGTCCAGACGCACCCACGTCCGTGTCAATCTGTCCATCGGCACCCTCGATCGGGAGGTGTGGCGGCTAACCGAGCCCGGCACGCCGCCGCCGGGCCAGCGGGTCGAGGCCGTAAGCCGTCTCAACGATGCTGGAGTGGCCTGCGGCGTGCTGGTCGCCCCGTTGCTCCCGGGGCTGTCTGATAGCGACCAGCAGGTAGCCGAGGTGGTGACAGCGTGCCGCCGTGCAGGCGCCGTTTCGGTGACACCTGTGGTGCTCCATTTACGTCCGGGCGTGCGAGAGCACTACCTGTCTTGGTTGGCCACGACGCGTCCCGACCTGCTCGAACTGTACGAGCAGCGCTTCGGTGGCCGCTCGTACCAACCTCGGGTGGAGCAAGCAAGGCTTTCCGACCTCGTGGCCAAGCTCATGGGCGTGACCCGCGGGATGAAACCGAGCGCGGAGAAGTACAACTCGGAGCACGCGTCGAGCGGCGACAAAGGCCAGACGCACCGTCAGCCGATGGCGGCGGCCGTCGGCGATGGTCCGGTGCACCAGCTTCCCGCCTGTCCCGCAACGGGACCGGTGCAGCTGGAACTGTTCACGGGAAGATAGCGCGGGCTCTACGAAGACGACGCCACTCCGGCCGGCTCCAGCCCGCCCATAGTCAAGCATTTACTTAAGTGTTTCGAGTGAGCACCATCATGAACGGACGGGCACCCAGTGACAAAATGAACGGGAACTGAACAGCCCTAGTTCACCCAACGGTATTTGACGGTTTGGTCGTCAACGGGTGTAAAGTTTCACAAGGAAGTCTTCGGTCCCACCGGAGGGAACCCCGCTTTTAGACCGGCAGTTCAAGCGCGTCGCCCCAGACCCTGGTGACTCTTATACCAGGGAGGTAGCTGATGGACGTCTATGGCGCGCCGGGGTACCCGGCGTCGGCGGACCATCAAAGATGTTGCGGCGGAGGGCGGCGCGACCGTCGTGAGCCCGGGTGCCCCAGCCGCTGGCGCTCGCCTCACGCGTCTGCTACCCAATGAAGGGGAAGGCATTACGCCATAAACGTAGCAACCAATCGAGGGACCGGGCACTGTCGGGGAGCAATGCCTACGGCCTCCTCGCCGGCAATGGGCGACGACGCGTGCGGGGGCGTTTAGCGCCCCTCAGTCGACCAGGCTCACCTTTAGGTGATTGGTGACGGACCTGACGCCCGGGCCGGCCCAAGCCGTGCGCTCGGCGTCGTGGCGCTCGGTCCAGGAACGCACGGTCCCAGCCAAGGTGACCTCGCCATCATCGACGTTGACGACAATTCGTTCGGCGTCAAGAGCGGCGTGACGCTTGATTGACTCGTCGATCTTGCGCTTAAGGTCCTTAGCTTCCACATTGGGCTTGACGGTGATGAGGTCGGTGACACCGTTCACCCCCCGCAGGTACCGGATACTGCTCTCGGCGGACCGGCGCAAGTAATTGTGGGTGAGCTCGCCGCTCAGGGTTACCCAGCCCTTCCACACTTTGACCATCACTTGACCGCTCGGCAGGGCGGCATTGCAGGCGAGCGAGTCGGCGACCGCTTTGGCGATATCGGTGTCGTTGTGCTCACCCGTGGTGCGGATCTCGATCTCGTTGGCAATACCTCTGACACCGGCCACTCGCTCAGTGGCGCGTTCGGCGTTCCAGCGCTCGGCATAGGTGTTGACCTCACCGGTGAGCGTTATGACGCCATCGCTGGCGGAGTGCCCGATATGGCCGGCGTCGACACTCGGGTCCCATTCGAGCTCGTGCTCGACATCCTGGCGAAGTTCTGTGTCAGTTTTCATAAATTTTGCCCGTTCCCGGTTGAGTTATTACAAGCATACCTCGCATATGGCGCCTTGAGCCCGCCCCTTGCTTCGCGATCAGGCACAGGGCCCTACGGCGCGGATGGTTTCATTCTCGATCGCCTCGTACTTCCTGGCCGGCGGGGTGATATGGTCGTGTTGCCTTCTAAAGTGAGGGCCGGTCAACCGGCGTCCTCGCGGGTTCTGAGCTTGAAGGGAAGCGTCAGTGCCGAGCAGGGCTGAAGCGTCCGGGGCGTGGCCATGTCACTGACAGTGGGACTTCGGCCCTTCGTGGCATCACGGCTTCACCTTGCAGCCCCTGACGGCACCGGCATCTGGTCGGAGATCAGCTCGGTGCCGTCCGCACAGATCGGAGAACTGAAGTTATGAAAACGAGCCCACTTTCCCCCGAACTGCT
>PMWT01000076.1 GCA_003166025.1 Acidimicrobiaceae bacterium
AGCGCTCTGAGCCTCCGTCGCCGAGCCGGGCGTAGATGTTCAGCCACACGACAAAGAGACGACCGACGCGATCGCCCCAGAGCTACCCAGCTTTCGGCTCGGCCCGGGACAACTCGGTCTGGGGCCTTTCACCCGTTTCGACCAGGTCCTGGGCCACCTCCCAGAGCTTGGTGTTGAGGTTTTGTGACGCGGCACGCAGGATTTCGAAAGCCTGCTCCGAGGTGATGCGCTCACGTTCCATCAGGATCCCCTGGGCCTGGCCGATCAGCTCCCGGGTGACGAGGGCGTGGCGCAGGTTCTCCGCTCGGCGTACCTGCTCCTCATGGGCCTCGGCCAGGCCGAGGGCGAGGCCGGCCAGGCCGGCCAGGACCACCCCTCGGGCCCGGTCCAGCGCCCCAAAGGCCAGGGGGTAGCGGGCGTAGAGGTTGAGAGCCCCCATGGTGCCGTCGCCCGTCAAGCACAGGGCGAGGAGGCTTCGTACCCCGGCCTCGGCCGCCTGCGGCCCGAAGGTGGGCCACCTGGGATCTCCGTTCAGGTCCTCGGCGTAGAAGGTTGTCCTCTCGGTCATCGCATCGAGGCCGGGCCCTTCGCCCAGGCGGAGCTGGAGGGCGTCGAGGTCGGCTACCACCGGGCGAGCGAGCGCCGGCGTGGTGACCCGCCCCGCCTTGAGGATGAAGATGCCGGAAAAGTCGCAACCCTCGATGCTGGTTAGGGCCAAGTCCACTACCGCCTGCAGGGTGAGCTCAACCCCACCGGCCAGGAACAGGCGCTGAGCTACCTGGGTGAAATTGACGACGAGCTCGGAGGCCGGGCCCGCCCCGCTAGTGATGAGGTCGTCGCTGCCGGGCATTACCACCCGTTCTACACCGTCTGGACGCTAAGGCCCTGCCAAACCCATCAACGCCGCCCGCTCCCCGCCTGATCGGTGGGGCCCTCGGCTGCGCCAGCACGGCCGAGGTTGGGGCTAAGGCAGCCTCGCTTCGCCGATGGGCCCCCATTAGGCGCGCCACGAGCACGCCTGGTGCGCTCGGCGGAGCTGCCGTAGGGGCGGTGGCTGGGTACCGAGGACAAGTGACGCGCCCGGCGAACAGGGAACGCTGGTCGAGATGATGGACCTCGTCGAGGTCCATTGCGCCTCGGTCCGCCCCAGCCGTAGTGACGGCGAGAATGGCCTCGGGCCGGAGGGCTGGGCCTTTCGCATAGGGGCCGGCCAACATCGAGGGTCGGAGCGGCATAGCATTAGCGCTAGCTAGGGCCGCCCTCCCGGCCCAGGAAGGCCCAACGTGGCCACAACCGATGTGACCCGAGGCCCGGCGCCGAGAGAAGCGCTGCTGGCCCGGGCCCTGGTGGAGCTGGCCGGCACGCTCGTGGCGGGCTTCGATGTGGTCGAGCTGCTGAGCCTGCTCGCCGAGCGCTGCGTCGAGGTGGTCGATGTTGCCGCCGCCGGTCTGATGTTGGCTGGGCCTGATGGAACCCTGCGGGTGATGGCCTCCTCCAGTGGGGCCATGCGGGCCCTGGAACTGTTCGAGCTGCAGTCGGAGGAGGGCCCGTGCCTGGACTGCTACCGCAGCGGCAAAGCGGTCGTGGACCAACACCTCGCCACCGTCAAGGCTCGCTGGCCCCGCTTTGCCCCTCAGGCGCTCGCCGCCGGCTTCGGCTCAGTGCATGCCCTGCCCATGCGGCTAGGGGGCACCGTGATCGGCGCCCTCAACCTGTTCCACGCCGAGGTCGGCGAAATGCACCAAGCCGACATCGACGCCGCCCAGGCCCTGGCCGACATCGCCACCATCGCCATCCTCCAGCAGCGCGCCCGGCCCGAGGCCCAGGTCGTCGACCAACTACGCCAGCACGCCCTCAACAGCCGGATCGTCATCGAGCAAGCCAAAGGGGTGGTGGCCGAAAGAGCCGGCCTCGACATGGAGCAGGCGTTCACGGCCTTGCGCAACCATGCCCGCAACCACAACCTTCGTCTCGTCGTCCTCGCTGAAGATGTCATCGGCGGCCATCTGGCCCCATCGGCATTGGACCGTACCGCTCCGGCGATGAGGACCTGAGCTCTCGCGAACGGGCTCGACGACTATTTGTCCCGACGGCGCGAAACGTCATCGCTGTCCCCAAGCCCAAAGTCCCAAGGGTGGCGCCGGAAGGTTATGGTCGGCGTATGTGCGAAGACCTTGGTCATGTCGCCGAGCGGGGGGCCGCCACCCCCAGGGCCGCCGGCGGGCCGGCGGTCGACCCGATCGTCCTGGCCCCGGTGGACGAAGTGACGGTGACGACCTTGGTCGACAACACCTTCGATGCCCTCCTCATATCGAGTGGCGACGTCGTCCGCCCACCGTTGGGCACCGGCGTGGTGTCGGCACCGCTTTTTGAGCGAGGCCGGACCGTGGCCGGGCTGGTAGCTGAGCACGGGTTCTCTGCTCTGGTGACGGTGCGCAAGGACATCAAGACATCGACACTGCTGTTCGACACCGGCGCTTCGCCCGATGCCATGGCGGTCAATGCCGAGCGCCTAGGCATCGACTTCGCGGACCTCCAGGGCGTCGTGCTCAGCCACGGGCATTTCGACCATGCCGGCGGCTTCAGTGGATTGGCCCGGCTCCGGCGTGGCCACGGCCTGCCCGTCACCGTCCACCCAGGCATCTGGTCGCGCCGGCGTCTGGCTGTGCCCGGCACCGAGCCGGTCGAGCTCCCCACGTTGTCGGTCGGTGCTCTGGCCCGCGAAGGCTTCGAGGTCATCGAGCGCCGCCAGCCGTCGGTGTTGGCGCAGGGTTGCATCCTGGTCACCGGGGAGGTCGACCGCACGACTGAGTTCGAACGGGGCATGCCCGCCGCCCACCAGGCATGGCACGGACAGCGCTGGCGCCACGATGCCGAGGTCATTGACGACCAGGCCCTCGTCGTGAACCTGCGCGGCAAAGGCCTGGTGGTCATAACCGGTTGCGGCCATGCCGGGGTCGTCAATATCGCCCGCCACGCCATGCGCCTTACTGGTGTCCACCAAGTCGCGGCGATCCTTGGCGGGTTCCACCTAGGTGGCCCAGCTTTCGAGCCGATCATCGGGCCGACCATTGCTGCCCTGGTCGAGATGGGACCGGATCTGATAGCGCCCGGTCACTGCACGGGCTGGCGGGCTCAGCACGCCCTCGCCCAAGCTTTGCCGAACGCCTGGGTGCAGAGCAGCTCGGGTACCGCCTACCACCTGAAGGCGGCGTAACGCAGGCACCATCGCCGGTGCGTACCCATGAGGGGATTTTGGTTGCCAACAGCGAAGTGCTCGGCAGGGGCCCCCGATGCGGAGGGCGGGGCTCCAACGCCATGATCCTCCCCAAAGATCGCGACCCCCGCTTCATCACCATCCGCCGTGGGCGAACGCTTAGGGGCTCCGACCATCGGCTCCTGGCTTTGTGGGCTGCCGCGTGCGCGGAGCACGTCCTGCACCTCTTCGAGCCGGTACGCGATCATCACGTAGCCATCAAGCCAAGCCCACATCTTCCTCACACCACGGGCTCAAGATGAGCTCATGAAACTAAACCCCACCAGAGCAACAGTGGTCGGCCTAATTGCTGCGGCCGCCATGGTCCCCGCCTTCGCCCCGGCGGTACAGGCGCAAACCGTGCTGACCCCCAGCCCCGCTCAGTTCCAGCGTGCCCAGGAGGCTCTGGAGCGCCAGATCATCGCCCGCCAGGTCCAACTGGTCCTGCTCGGGACCGAAGTCGCCAACGCCGCCAACGTCACCACCTCTGACCGCTCCGCACTGGTCACCATCGTCACCAACGAACAAAGCGCCCTCGCCACCGACGCCACTAATGCCGCCGCCGCCACCACCGACGCCGAGCTGGCCACGGTACGCAGCGCCGTTATCGGCGACGAGAGGGTGTACGCCGTGGTCACCGGCCAGGTCAACCTGGTAGTGGCGGCCGACAACGAGACCGTCACCGAAGGTGGTTACACCGCCCTCGTCACCGAGCTCACCCCGTTCGTCACCGAGCTCGGTTCGGCGCACGCGACCGCGCTGCTCTCCGACGTCACTTCTCAGGTAACGGCCGCCACGGCCCTCACCGGCCCCGTCTCCGCTGACGCCCTCGCCCTTACCCCGGCGGGCTACCCCGGCAACGCCAGCCAGATCAAGACCTGGACCTTCCAAACAGGCCAAGCGGCCCACGACCTGGTGGTAGCCAAGAACGACATCAAAGCCATCGAAGACGTCGCCCTCGGCCTGCACAAGCTCCCCATCGCCCACAGGATCTGACTATCTACGACCGCCTTGTCCCTGACGCTCTAACCACGATAACGATGCCCCTCACCGGTCCCGGTGGGGGGCATCTTGGTGTGGCCGCTTGCGTCGGGTCATATTGTGGCGTCGTGAGCCGTCGGTCAGACCTGGCCGTCAAGCCGACGACTAAGCGTGCACCAAGTGGTCGCCCGGCGGGCAAGAAATCGTGAGATAAGAAAGGCCTGGGGGCCGCCTCGTCGTCGTGCTCTTACGCCCGCTGTCGCCTGGGCCCGGGAGGTACCCACGGCAACAACAGCACCCACCGCAGGTACTTTCAAGCAGCGCCTGAGTTATGTGCCCGCGATCGCGGCTACCGGTAGGTTAGAGGGAAGGGCCGCCGGCGCCGCCCAGACTTGGGCATCCCCGAAACCGTAGATGTGGCCGTCGGTACTGGCCATGTAATACCCGCCGTTGTCGGGGGTGAGGGCAATGCCCACGATGTTGGAGACCCTGACCCCTTCTCCCGGCAGGGAGCCGTGGAACCTGGCCCCGGTGCCGAAATTGAACACGCCGCCGTCCGAGCCGACGAGTATGTAACCCCGTCCGGTTGAAGAAGGCAGGATGGCCCGTATGTCGTGGACGTGCTTGCCGATCCCGGGCAGGGAGCCGTAAAAGCGGGTGTGGCCGAAGGCGAACACGCCGCCGTCCGAACCAACCAGTAGGTAGCCCTTACCGTTCGGCGAGGCCACCATGCCGACCACGTCTTTCACGTGGATGTGGATACCCGGCAGGGAGCCGTGGAACTTGGCGTCGCCGAAGGTGAAAAAGCCCCCGTCGGCGCCCACGAGGTAGTAGCCCCGCCCGTTGGAGGTGGGGGCGATGGCCACAATGTCCGAAACGTGCTTGCCCAGAGCGAGCAGGTCGCCGTAGTACTTGGCGTCACCAAAGGCGCCGACCATCCCGTTGGCCGTGACTACCCAGTAACCCTTGGCGTCGGGGGTGGCGGCGATGCCCACTACTCGGCCCGTTGTGGCTGATATGGCTACGCCACCGAACGATGGCGCAGCGCCTAGACCGTAGACCGCCCCGTTGGCGGTGGCGAGCCAGTAACCGGCCGCGGGGTGGTTGATGACCTCGGTGTAGACGGCGGAGGTGGAGGGCCCGAAAGCAGCGTCACCCGAGTAGGACGCTTCCACCCGGCGGCCCCCGATGGACGTGTAGTTGGTCGAGCAGGTGGCGGTGCCTGTCCTCGTGCTGACCGCGATATCCCTGCAGCCGGTGATGACCGCCCCGTTGGCGAAGAAATTGACGATGCCCCCGTTCGTCAAGGGCGTTACTTTGGCCTCATAGGCGATTGCCTGGCCCACCGGTGCCGGGTTGGCGCTGGCCGAAAGGGAAGTGGTGGTGCGGGTACCGCCCAGGGCGATGACGAGGTATTGGACGGCCGCGCTGCCCACCCCATTGGTGGCAGTGATGCTCACCTCAAACGTTCCCCTGGCGTTGGACGGAGGTGTGCCTGAGATGGTGGCTGTGCCGTTTTTGTTGTCCCGGAAGACCAAGCCGGACGGCAGGGTGCCGGACACGCTCAGGACCGGCACGGGGGAACCCGTAGTGGTGACGGTGAAGGCGTTGTACTGCCCGGGCAGCACTCGCCAGCCTGAGACACTGGTGATGACGGGCGCGCCGCCCAGGCTGAGCACGAGGTACTGCACGGCCGGGCTGCCGACCCCGTTGGTGGCGGTGATGGTCGCCTCGTAGGTGCCCCGGGCGTAAGCGGGCACGGTGCCGGAGATGGTAGCTGTGCCGTTGTTGTTATACCTGAAGCCCAAGCCGGGCGGCAGGGTGCCGGACAGGCTCAGGACCGGGACGGGCGAGCCCGTGGTGGTGACCGTGAAGGCGTTGTACTGCCCGGGCAGGACGCGCCAGGTCGAGACACTGGTGATGACGGGCGCGCCGCCCAGGCTGAGCACGAGGTACTGCACGGCCGGGCTGCCCACCCCGTTAGTAGCGGTTATGGTCACCGCGTAGGTGCCCCTGGTGTTGGCGGGCGGCGTGCCCGAGATGGTGGCCGTGCCGTTGCTGTTGGCCTTGAAGACCAGGCCGGACGGCAGGGTGCCGGACAGGCTCAGGACCGGCGCCGGGGCGCCCGTGGTGGTGACGGTGAAGGCGTTATAGCGCCCGGCCAGCACTCGCCAGGTCGAGACACTGGTGATGACGGGGGCGGCACCGAGCGTGAGGGCGAGGTACTGGACGGCCGAGCTGCCCACCCCGTTGGTGGCGGTGATGGTCACCTCGTAGGTGCCCCGGGCGGCGGACGGCGGCGTGCCCGAGATGGTGGCCGTGCCGTTGGTGTGGGCCGTAAAGGCCAGGCCGGGGGGAAGGGTGCCCGACAGGCTGAGCGTTGGGACGGGCAAGCCCGCGGCGGTGACGGTGAAGGCGTTGTAGCGCCCGGGCAGCACTCGCCAGCCCGAGGCGCTGGTGATGGCGGGGGCGGTTGCGAGCGTGAGCACTAGGTGCTGGACGGCCGGGCTGCCCACCCCGTTGGTGGCGGTGATGGTCACCTCGTAGGTGCCTGTGGCGTTAGTGGGGGGAGTGCCCGAGATAATGGCCGTGCCGTTGCTGTTGGCCTTGAAGACCAGGCCGGGCGGCAGGGATCCGGACAAGCTGAGGACGGGGACGGGCGAGCCCGTGGTGGTGATGGTCAAGGTGTTTGGTTCCCCTGAAACCGCACGCAGGCTGGCCGCGCTGGTGATGACAGGGCCGCCGTACAGGTTGAGCTCGTCGATCGACCACCAGTCGCTGGAGGTCCCCACATCCAGGACGACCTTGACGTAGCGCACCGTTTGGACGGAGAAGCCGACGGTCTCGGGCGTCGCGGTCCCGGTGCAGGTGGCGACGGTGGTCCACGAGGTGCCGGTAACAGAGACTTGGACGTCGTAGCCCCTCGCGTAGTCGGTGGGCGAACCGGGCACGCTCATCTGTAGCGCGTCGAAGGTCCGCGCCGAGCCCAGGTCCACCTCGAAGTACAAGCCCGGGGCTTGGTTCTCGTTGGTGCTGAAGCGAGTCGCCAAGTCGCCGTCCAATGCCTTGGCGGGCGCGTCGGCGCTACTCGATGCAGCGTTGGTACTGGCCACCCAGCCGGTCCGGTCGAAGGCAGTCCCGCTCACCGAAGCCGAACAGACCGAACCAGGGACAGCTGTCGTGGTCGTAGTTGAGGTCGTGCTGGCCGCCGCAGCGGGTGAAAGCGCGGGGGCCAGGAAGCCGGCCACCATCGCCAGCGTCGCCATCAAGCCGGCAGCGATGGCAGGCCAGCAACGCAGGCCTTGTTGTCTATGGGTCATCTCTATCTCCTATGTCAGTGTCCAGTTCTGTTGCTTGATCTCGTCCCGTCAGGCCGTGCGGTCTCGCACTCCCCATTGCGGGACAGAGCAGCTCGGACCGCATCGCCTGTACACGTCTGTTCCCGGCGTTCGCCTTCGGTCCGCGCTCGAGGTGTTAGGTGGTGCTTTGGTACGGTCCGCCTCGGGGGCTCCGCCGCCGGTGCCGAGAGGTCGTTTGGGCGCGACGAACCGTAGGTAGGTCATAGACGGCGGTCACAAAAACCCGACCTGGGTGATGGCGCTCTCCTGTTTCAGGCACTGCGAAACGTCGCGTACCAGGGTCTGGAGTACCGCCCCGAGCCCGTGCACGCTGAGCTCAACACGTCGGGGACCTTGTCGTGTCGCCACTATTTTATCCCTTTTGGGTGGCGCTTGGCCTGTCAACCGGGATCTATCAAGCGGTTCGCCCAGATGCCCCAATCCAGATCACCAATGTTACCTTCGCCAGACCACACGCCCTGTCTTAGCCGCACCGCGACACTCCGCCCCTGACGTAACCTTTCCCGAGGGCTCAAAGGGGCCGTTGTCACTTCTCGGCACCACAACCTTCGCGGCACAATCTGTGCGATATTCTTTAGCTGACGGGCCAAGGTCCTAGCCATAAATGGACTAACAAGCACGCACGACAGTCGCCGATCTGCGCAGATTGCCCTTATAGGGTAGGCATTCCTGCCCAGCGCATGATGGACGTTATGCGCATTCCCCCTGCCGATCGCCCGTTCCGCTCCATCTGCATCCTCCATGCAGGGGGAAAACACCCGCCCCGTAATGGGTGTTGGTGTCGGTCCCGAACTTGCTTACTATCGGGCCCGCGGGGTGAGGGTTGCGGCGCACGGCGCCCACGTCTCGGGGGCGTTTCACTCACCCACTACGTGGAGCTTCTCCCTTTGCGTCTGCTTCGGCGAGTAGCCCGGCCAGCATCCCGGGGAACACGAACCGATGGAAGGGAGCGATGCCGAGCCAGTAAAAGCGACCGAGCAGCCCACGGGGCCGGAACAGAGCGGTCTGAGTCACCTCTGTCCCCGAACCGGCCGGTTCGAGGTCCCATGCGAGCCACGCCTCGCCCGGCAAGCGCATCTCCGCATGTAGCCGAAGGCGGTCCGGGGGCACGAAGTCCTCGACCCGCCAGAAGTCCAACGCGTCGCCCACGGCGAGCTTCGAGCGCCGTCCGCGCCTGAGGCCGGGCCCACCGAGGAGCTGGTCCAGGATCCCTCTCAGGCGCCACAGCCACTCGCCTGAGTACCAGCCCTTTTGACCGCCGATCTGCTCCAGGACCGCAAAGACCGTCTCGGGAGCGGCAGAGGCGGTGCCGTGCCTGACGTCTTTGAGCACGGTGCCCCCGGACCACTCTGGGTCTGTCACGGCAGCCCTGAACGCGACCAAGTCGGCGTCGACGAACGATGTGGGGACGTTGCCCTCCTGGGTTGCCGCCAAGGCTCGGCCAATCGCCTCCCGAAGGCCCATGGGTGTGACCGAGAAGACTTCGGTGGCAGAGCGTTGCCCGACGGTCACCTCATTGACCAGCGACTCGACGAGCTCTCGGGCCAAGGGGACCGGTACCGGGGTCACGAGGCCCACCCAGTGCGACGANNTGGCACCTGGTCTCGACCCATCTAGGCGTGACCATGACCGGTAGCACCTCGACCAGGTAACGGAGCATCTCGAAGCTGGCCGAGCCGGAGCCGATGATGACCCCGGCCCTCAGCTCGACGACCTCGACCCCCGTCGATGCCAGCAGCCGGCCGACGTCGTGCCTGCTCTGCAGGTGCTTGCTGAGCACGTCGTCGTCCCTCCCCAACCCTCCGAGGTAGACGATGCGACGCACTCCCGCTTTTGCCGCGGACCGGGCGAAGTTCTCGGCGTCGCGCTGCTCTCGGAGGGCCCACCCATCGCCCTGGCCGATCGAGTGGACGAGGTAGACAGCGACGTCCACGCCGCTCATGGCCTCGGCCAGGTCTCCGCCAACGTCACCTCGGGCCACCTCGACCGCGGCTCGCCATGGCGCGGCGTCGAGCTTCGCCGGGGTCCGGGCCAGGCAGCGCACCTCCGCGTCGCACTCGACAAGCGCGGGCACCAGACGGCCACCCACGTACCCGGAGGCGCCGGTGACAAGTACTCGGAGGCTGCTCAAAAGACCACGTTCGGCGCAGGGACCATCTCCCATGATCCTATGGAAGACGATGCGGGATAACGGCATGAATCCCGCCAGAACAACAGCCGGCGCCCGGGGGACTACGGTGGCAGCATGCTGGGCAGTTCGTCAACCCTGGTGAGCCTGCGTCGGTACAACCTCGTTGCCGGGTGCCTCCACCTGGCCCAGGCGTTGGCCATCGTGTTGTTGGCCAACGGCTTCTCGCTACCTGTTCGGGCCGCCTACATGACGGGTGCGCCGAGCCGGACGGTGGGCCACCAGACTGTCGTCTTGTTCAACCTCAGCTTCGCTTGGGCCATCGCGGCGTTCTTTTTCCTCTCGGCGCTGGCGCATTTCGGCGTGGCTGGTCCCCGCTGGCAGTCCTACCAGGCCCAACTGCTCGGAGGCCGCAACCCTTACCGATGGCTCGAGTACTCGCTGAGCGCGTCGATCATGATCGTCCTGATCGCCATGCTGGTGGGCATCGACGACATCGCCGCCCTCGTCGCGTTGGTGGGCGTCAACGCCTCGATGATCGGGTTTGGCTGGATGCAGGAACGCTACGAAGCGCCGGGGGCTGGCCTTGGCCCCTTTTGGACCGGCTGCATCGCCGGCATCGTCCCGTGGGCCGCTATCGCCGTCTACCTCATCGGGCCGGGTGCCCGCGCCCACGCCCCCGGGTTCGTCTACGGGATCTTCTTCTCCCTCTTCGTGCTGTTTAATTGCTTCGCCGTCAACCAGTGGCTCCAGTACAAGCAGGTTGGCAAGTGGAGGGACTACCTCCTGGGCGAAAGGGTCTACGTCACCTTGTCCCTCGTCGCCAAGAGCCTGCTCGCCTGGCAGATCTTTGCCTCGACGCTGGCCTCCAGCGCCGCGCACTAACCAGCAGCGCCGACTACCAATTCGGCGTGTGCCAGCGTCGAGGTCCAGCCGGGATCTTGGCTCCACATGTCGCCAGGCACGCCCCATGCGCTCGCTACTTGAGCGCACCGGCCATCAGACCCCGAACGATGTGCCGCTGCACGAGCATGAAGAGCCCAACCGGCAGGACGGAGAAGATCAGCCCGGCCGTGATCGCCTCGTACCCGGCGCCGATGAGCTCGGCCATACCAAGCCCGGCGGTGTACAGGCCACGTTTTGTGATGAAGGCCGATGCAAACAGGTAGTCGTTCCAGCTGGCGAGGAAAGCAACGACCAGCGCCGCCACCAGCGCCGAGCGCGCAAGGGGTAAGAGCACCCATCTCAGGGTTCCCAATTGAGTGCACCCGTCGACGAAACCCGCGTCGATGATCTCGTTCGGAACTCTGTCGAAGGCCGTCTTGAGGATCCAGGAGCCAAGTGGCACCGAGAACGCGGCGTAGACCAGGCCAAGCGCCAGCAGGTTGTTCGTCCAGTTCAAGGTGCGGTACCACTCGAGCTCGGGGACGATGATCATGGCCCCGGGCATGACCTGGGTGGAGAGCATCAAGAGGCCGAACGCTCCGCGGCCGCGCCACCGGAGCTGCGAGAGCAGAAAGGCCCCCGGGATAACGAGGACCATCGTGACCGACACCGTGACAGCCGAGACCTCGATGGAGTGGAACATCCACGATGCGAGGGGCAAGTCTCTGAAGATCGAGGTGACCGCGCCGAGGTTGAAGCCCTCGAAGAACATAGGGGGAGGCCAGACGAGCGAGTCGTTCTCCGGCTGGAAGGTCCCGAGTACCATCCAGTAAACCGGGAAAAGGACGACCACCAGGACGACGACGATCGTCGCGCACCGAAATGTGCGCCCACCAAGTCAGTCATGACCGCTTGGCAAACCGGCGAAACAGCTGCTCAGGCGCTGGATCCTGAGCGCGCACCTCACACGCGTCAGTGCCGGCACTGTCGACGTTAGGCTCGGAGGACCTGTACGCCGTCTGAGTAAAGAGCCAGGGCGCGCAGGTCTTTTAGGTCGTCGCTCAGGACGGTACCGTCCGGCTCTGCGGTGACAACCACGATGGCATCGACCGCCGAGCCCTGACGGGCTCTCGAACGTAACTCGGCCGCGCGACGAGCCAGCCGCTCTGGCAGTAGCTCACGAACATCGCATGTCTTGAGGAAGCGGTTGGTGTTGGCATCGAACCGCTGGCGGCCCGTCACGGGCTCGGCAAGTACGACTGACGGGACGACCAGTGGCCACAGCCCATCCCGCTTTAGCACCGCGATCGTCGCCGCTGCGTCTTGGGCCCTTCTCGCCAGACGGGAAACCCCACCGGAATCGAGGACGAGCACGGAGGTCAGCTCGCCTGGGCCCGACTAGGGCCACTTCGGATGCGACGGGACAGCGTTTCGGCCCGGGCTACGGCGGTGGCCGAGGGCTCACCGACTTCGGTCACCAGCTCGTCGAGGTAACGGTCAGTCTCGCTAAGCAGCTCTCGGCGACGGAGTTCCGAGCGGACAGCCTCCTGTAAGAGTTCCGAAGCGGCGAGCCGCTTGTCTTTGACGGCCCGGTAGAGATCCTCCGGCAGGTACACCTGCATGCGAGGCATACGCCTAACTATACACCCCAGGTCGCTATGGCGCCCGCGCGTGGGTACGGTCGCCATAGGCTCGCCCCTCTCCCCGCTATCCTCCCCGAAGGAGATGATCATGGACGCACAAAGCCCCACCACCAACCGCAAGGCCCTGTCCGGGCCGGCCGCCCGTCACGTACCGGACGGCGTGGTGCTGGCCCTGGCCTGCGTAGCCCAGTTCATGGTGGTGCTGGACGTTTCCATCGTGAACGTGGCGCTCCCGTCCATTGGTCGCACCCTGCACTACAGCCCAAGCGGCCTGCAATGGGTGGTCAACGCGTACGTGCTCACCTTCGCCGGTTTCTTACTGTTCGGCGGCCGCAGTGCCGATCTGTTCGGGCGGCGTCGGGTCTTCATTTTCGGGTTGTCCCTGTTCACCTTGGCCAGCCTCGCTGGAGGCATAGCCCAGGGCCCGGCCTGGTTGACGACAGCGCGCGCTGTGCAGGGTATCGGGGGTGCGTTCCTGTCCCCGGCGACCCTCACCATTGTCATCACCACCTTCCCTGACGCCACTGCCCGAGCACGGGCACTGGGCATTTGGAGCGCGGTGGCCGGCGCTGGGGGGGCAGCCGGGTCGGTGCTCGGGGGAGTGCTGACGGCCGAGCTTTCCTGGCGGTGGGTGTTGTTCGTCAACAGCCCTTGGCGGCAGCGGCCACCTCGGGCGTGCGCTACACCGAAGCAGGTTTGGCTTCCGGCGTCCTCAACACGTCGCGCCAGGTCGGCGGGTCCGTAGGCCTGGCGGCCCTGGCCACGGTGGCAATCGACCGCACCCACAGCCTGCTCTCAAGCCACCACAACACGGCGGCGGCCCTCACCGGCGGGTACGGGCGAGCCTTCGTAGTGGCTGCTGGGCTCGGTGCCGTCGCCTGCCTATGCGCTCTGATCGTCCCGAAGACCAACCGGCGTCCGGCCGCACCCGAAGCCGTGGTGGTAGCGTCACCGGCTCGCCAAGCCGCACCCACTCCTGGTGCGGTCGACGTCTAGCAGGTAGCGCCGAGAGGTACTGGCTTGCGCTCGTGGCTCAGGCTAAGACGAGCGAGCCAAACGCG
>PMWT01000133.1 GCA_003166025.1 Acidimicrobiaceae bacterium
CCGGAATGCGCTAAACAAGTACGAGGAGTCAAGGCGAGGCCACGCTGCACTCGCGGACCCAAAGCGCTGACGGATCTGGGAGCGGTGTAACTCAGTGGTGCTACCCGTCCACTCGCAGAACTTGATTTCCGAAACAGGCACCTAGTTCCGCTTAGCCCTCCAGGACCTCGTAGGAGAGGGGCTCCCGCCGGAGGCCTCAGACCAGTGCCACGGCCGGCGGAGACCCCAAGCCAGTGCCACGGCCGACGCCGTAGTTCGACCTGACCCACTCTCCCGCCGGCGACTTCGTCTTGGCGTAGCCCCAGCCATAAGCCCGCACGGCGGTGTGGTCATAGTTGTCCGGGATGTGCCGTAAGTGTGGCGCCTGGGGATTGCGGCGAGACTCTTCGGGGACTGGGGTGGCGGCGGAACTCTGGGAGACGATTCCCGCTCGGGCGTGAGGCTGGGGCTTCGTGCCACATCCGTGCCATAAGCGGGTGGCTATGGGTGTCAGAGGGCGGCAAATGCCGGCGACAAACGTGCAGCTCACAGGCCACAACTTGGGCTGACCAGCACCGCCGCCCCTGCTTTGCAGGCAGAGTATCGCGGTGCGAGGTGCGTCACCACTGTCGTGGCAACGGCCCAGAGCTGCACTGCCGTAACCGAGGGGAAGCGTGTCCCTTAAGGACACTGGCGACGTTCCGTCGGGTTATCGTGACCTAGGGAATGGGACGCGCAGCACGCACCAAGCACGAGCGCCGCGAGGTTGCGCGGTGGGCACAGGCAGCCGACCTTGCCCAGCGCGCCGACCAAGCGGCCGACCACGTCATCGCGCACTGCCTGGCCCAGGCTTTCGGGCGCACGGGCGCGCTGGACCTCGACGCCCTGAGGTCGTTGCGGGCCCAGGTGGCGCAGCGCACAGCCTGGCCGAGCTGGTCCTGGCTACCGAACACGATCTTCGTGCAGGACCTGCTCGCCACCAACGGCATCGGCATCGACCAGACCGGCGATGCCGGACTTGAGAAGTACTGCCGGCTGGCAGCCGCAATGACCACGGTCGTCAACTGGCTGCCCGGCCGCACCGTCGTCTACTACGACACCACGCTGCTCGATTCATTGGCCAACACGCCGATCGAACAGCCCATCCCGGCCCAGGTGCTCTACCGGTTGCCGGCGTGGGGGCTCTACCTGGGCCTGCCGTGGCTCGTCGGAGGGGCCGGCGTCTTCGCGTGCCTAATGGGCCCAGGACCGGACCTGCACACACTTGGTGACCACGAGGACCCCTTAGTTAGTGACCACTAGGAGTGGCAGGTGAAGAGTTGTATGCTCCTGGCCACCGGACTAAGGAGATGATCAGGGGTGGCGCAAATGCGGAGCGTCAGTAGGGCGATGGGGATCGGCCTCGCTTTGCTCATGGTGATTTTCGCTGTCTCGGGGGACTGGGTGGACCCGGCACCAGCGGTGGCAGCTACCCGGGTGGCCTCCAACCCCTCCAGCCTCCAAGTAGTTGTCAAAGATCTCCCGAAGTCGCTCCAGGCCGAAGTGACAGTCACCGGTCCCCACCACTACGACCACCTCGTGGCCACCACGCTCACTTTGCGCAAGCTGGTGCCCGGGACGTACAGGGTAACGGCTCGTCCGGTTTCCTCGGCCGCCGGCACCTACCACCCCGTCACCGCCCTCCAGAACGTACGGGTACGGACCGCTCGTTCGTCGTCGGCCACCGTGGACTATGGCGACTTGGTGCCAAAGACCACCAGACCGGTCCCTGCTACGGGGACGGTTTCGATCACCGGGCCGGCGACAGGGCAACGGGTCTTGACGCTCTCCGGCCCCGCCGCCTCTACGGTGGCTGTCGGTCAAATCTTGGCCTCGGGGTCGACGGCTACTGCCCCGGACGGTTACCTGGTCAAGGTGACGGGGGTCGAGTCCAGCTCGGCCGGTACCACCGTCGTCGACGTCGAGCCGGCGACCCTCATGGAGGCGCTGCCCGAAGGTGCCCTCAACGTCACGGCCACGCTCAGCCCGGCGACGGCCAGCCAACTGGTGCGCATGGGCCGCCAACCGATGTACCACAAGGATTTTTCCGACCAGTACTTCACGTGCTCGACCTCAGCCAACTTTAGTGTCGACCCTTCGTTCGACTTCGAGCCCAGTATCTCGCTGCACGTCCGGTGGGGTTTTTTCAAGGTCGACTCGGCCAGTTTCACTGTGTCGGTAAAAGAGGATGCGGGGCTGTCGGCGGACGCTGACGCCGGGGCGACGTGCTCGACCAAGGGCGATGGCATTGCCTTGCTCTCGGACGTACCGCTGGCCAACATACCCTTTGATGTAGGAGGGATCCCAGGCGACATTGAGGCCACGCTCGGGGCCGACCTGTCGGGCCAGGCTACGGCCGACGCCCAGGTCTCGGCGGGCGTGCAGCAGACGGCGACGGCGTCCGCCGGGGTCACGTACGCCAACGGCAGCTTTTCACCCCAGTCCGGTTTTTCTTACAGCTTTAGCCAATCGTTCAACGCTGTGGGCGACGCATCCGCGGACGCCTGGGTCACCCCGTACGTCGACCTGCTGCTCGACGGCCTGGCCGGGCCCGATGTCGACGTCGGCGGCGGACTTGAGTTCAACGCCGCCACCAACCAGGACCCCTGGTGGACTCTCCAAGGGTGCCTGAAAGCGGGGGTCGGGTTCACCATCGACATCCTCGGGTGGACCAAGTCGTGGTCCGACCCCTCACTGTTCGAGCACTGCAAGGCGCTGCTCTCGGCCAACGGCCCCTTCGGGGGCACAACGACCACGACAAATGCGGCCACCACTACTACCACCGTTGCCGCCAGCGGCGGGGCCGGGGGCGGGGGCGCCGTGGGCGGCGCGCCTACCACGACCTCGACGTCAACCACGACAACCCCAACGAACCTTGTCCCGTCAATGGGCAGCCCCGGTTGGACCTTAACGGCAACCGAACCCCCATTCCCCGATATGAGCATGTTTTCGGTCAGTTGTGGCGCCGCCGGCGACTGCGTCGCCGTCGGAGATAACGACTCCGAGGGGCTCATCGAGGAACTGTCGGGTGGGACCTGGAGCCCGACCAGCGCTCCGGTGCCGACGGACGCAGCGAGCAACGCTGACGTCCACCTTTCCTCGGTGAACTGCCCCAGCGCCGGCAACTGCGTCGTAGTCGGCGATTATGGTAACGACACTGCTCAACTCGGGTTGTTGGACACCCTCTCGGGCGGTGGCTGGAGCGCGACCGCGGCCCCGCTTGCGACGGGGGCCGCCACTAACCCTGTGGTGCGGCTGAACGCAGTCAGCTGCGCGGCCGATGGCGACTGCGTCGCCGTTGGGACGTACAGCGATACTGCGGGCGACACCCAGGGCGTACTGGAGGCGCTCTCGGGCGGTAGTTGGAGCGCGACCGAAGCTCCGCTGCCGACGGGGGCCGAGGCGGACCCTGGGGTACAACTGGACGCGGTCAGCTGCGCGGCCGATGGTGGCTGTGCCGCCGTGGGGACGTACACGGATAGTGCGGGGAACACCCAAGGTTTGTTGGAAGTACTGTCGGGTGGTAGCTGGAGCGCGACCGAAGCCCCGCTGCCCCCGGACGCCGGGACGGACCCAGAAGTCGAGTTTTTCAAGACGGTTAGTTGTACGACCGGCTCCTACTGTGCCGCGGGAGGGTCCTATTCACCAGGTGGAGGTCTCTTGGAGGTGCTGTCGAACGGTAGCTGGAGTGTGACCGGTGTGGGCGGCTCTCCCAGTACTGAGACGATCCCCTCTGTGAGCTGCGCAGCCGTTGGCAGCTGTGTTGCCGTTGGTGATGATATATATGGCAGCGAGGGCAACACGGCCGGTACCCTGCTTGTGCTGTCGGACGGTACTTGGACAGAGACGGATGCCGCCCTTCCCGTCGACAACTACACTGGGACCAGCCCGGCGCTGAGTTCTGTCGTTTGTCCCGATGTCGGCAGTTGCGTCGCCGTTGGCACTTTTGAGGGCACTGAAGGGTTTTACGCGGGGGTGGTCGAAGTGCTGTCCGATGGGGACTGGAGCGTGGTTGCCACCATCGACGCCGGGGGCAACCCTGCTTATTACGATAACTGGGACCTGGCTACGGTCAGCTGTGCCAATGCCAGTAGTTGTGCCGCCATCGGCGGCACCCCGGACCCCCTCGGGCAGCCCGGGAACGTGCTTGCGGTGCTGTCCGGTAGTTGATGGGGGTTCACAACTCGCCCAAGGCACGCACCACTCCGGTGACCGTCCCCGGAGTGGTGGCACCGAGGTTTTGGCCCGAAGGGCGATGGCCCGGGAGGTTCCCGCGCTGGCTCGCCCTCCGGTCGGGTCCGGGACCAAAGACGGCGATCATTACTGGTGGCCATCGACCGGCCGTCCCGGCCCAGTAAGGCCGCGGCGGGCACGAGTGCCAAGCGGGCCGGGCCAAAAGGGCCAATGGGCGGGGTGGGCGCGCCGAGGTGGTGGGCGAAGTGCAGCCTTTGGGCGACGCTCTTCTCGCCTGGCGCAAAGCCGAACGCGTGGCCACGACGCCTGGCTCGACGAGCACCTCAGCAACGACGGCCGGTTGCGAGGTTCATGGACGGGCTCAGACGGTGCCGCGGGACGGATGAGGGCCTCGGCGGGCTGCACAACATGCCCATCGAGATGCGCCCTGCGGTGGCCGCCGAGGCCGGCCATGTCTTTGTGCGCGCCGACTTGGGCCAGGTCGAGCCCCGGGTGCTGGCCGCGGCCTTCGGGGACAAGGTGCTGGCCCGGGCCACGCTCGACGATGATATGTACGCGCAGGTGGGCGTCGCTGACGCGAATGATGCCGGAGCCAAGGCCGTGTTGAGAAGCCGAAGGAGCTAGCGCTTCCTGTGGGCCGCAGAATAACCGTTATGGGCACTGGAAAACTTGACGTCATTGGCGCGGCGCCCCGCTCATAGCGAAACGGTTCTCTGCAGGCCGAGGGCGAACAGTTCGGCGAGCAGATCATCTTGGTATCGCGCGTTTCGGGTCGTCTGCGCCGAGCCTGCCGCCCCTGACGGCGGTACCGTGCAGTCGGGAGGTNNTCGGCCCACATGGCGAGGTCCGTAATGAGCGTCATTACAGGCTCCAGTACAGACGGTCAACGATGCGGATGAAGTTCACCTTAGGCACCACCTTGAAAGCCAGGGAGATGACCCTGTAAACCCCGGCTCCGGCTCGCCGGGCCGGGACCGCTAGGGCGCCCGTTGCGTAGCTCCGGCTTCTTCGGCTTGATGGCGTCTTCGGCGCTCATCTCCGTCTTGTTCCCCCCGAGCGGCAACCACCGCAGGTTGCAACGGATGGCACGCCCGCGGGCGTCGCAGTTTTCTTTGCTGACCACCGTGCTCACCGACCGCAAAGGCAACCGCGCAGGCCCCGTCGGGCGAGACGACCGTCGCAGGGTACCGGCGCACCTCGCGCCTCGAGGTCCCCGGGCCCACTGGCCTGTCCTCGGTGGTACGAGCCCAGAAGTTGCGCCGGATGACCCCGTTCGGCGCTGGCCTGCAACGGAGCGTCCGCCGTGCCCTGGCGCGCCAGTACGACAGTTTCGCGCACCGACGAAACTCTCGAATCAGTGCCTCCGGAAGGGCCAGATCATACGCCCAGATCGTCGGCGGTTAGAAGCTGCGGGAACTTGTGGACCTAGGACCGGGATTCCTTTCATCAGCGCCGGCGACCTCAGCGCGGAACTTGAAGACGGTAGCCCAGGCGCTGTGCGGCGCACCGTACGCTCTGCCGCAGGAACGGCCTCTGTTGCATGGGTCCCGCCGCTCGCCGAGCCGGGACTGTTCCGCGGCCCATTGACGCCGGCACGCCGCTGACGGTGGAACTCCCTCAGCCACGTGGTCTGCTCCGGAGCTTTCGCTGTTGCGGGGGTTTTAGCGACAACGTCTCATCACCCGAGCCTGAGTGTCAGCCACGTCCACCATCTCGTCGAGCACTGCTTCGTCGACGACAACTGACTCAAGGTCGGAAAATGCTGGCAGCCATGACTGGTTGGGTCCTTACGGCACAACAAATGTCACTCTCCACTTGGGACCGGGTTGACGTCGTTGAGGTTCCGGCCGATGTTGGCTAAGGCGACAGCCACATAACGGGCGTAGGCCGGCTTCACGGCGGCGAAGGCCCCGTCAAGGCGCAGGATGACCGAGTTCGTGGTCTTGTTGAAGATGGTCAGGGCGGCGTTTATGGAGGCGGCCCGGACGCTGCCGTCCGGACCGAACACGGCCAGAAGTTCACCACCAGGCAAGTGAGCAGACAGTAGTTTCGCCTTGATGTTGAAGAGGAAGTCGCCGTTCAGCAACCAGCTCAGCGATTCCCCGTGCTGCATCCCGATACCCTGCTGCAGGTCGATGTAGAGCTGAGCGCGCTCGGCGGGCCCGAGGATCTCACCGTTGGCCTTGGTAATGGCCACCACATCGATGTCGCCGGTGATCCGGCGGAGTATCCCCAGGCCCCCCGAGGAATCGCCGAGCTCGAGGCGGAAATAGTCGGTGCCCAAGGGCCGGTAACCGATGAGGGACTTTTGGCTAACCGGGTCAAGCGAGAAGCGCCGCCACTTGGCCTGGTTGGGCCCGATGACGCCCTGAGCGGTGCGGTCAAAGCCAATGTTCACCTTGCCCGCTTTGGCGTAGGCTTCGTACTTGGCGTAGTAATCGGCCCACTCCTTCTCTCGGTCGGCGTAGCGGGCCAGTACGGCGTTGGCATCGGCGCTGTCCAACGAGGCGGCGGCGATACGGGCCTCGACCTCGGTCTTGGTGAGGGGCTGGGCGAAGACCACCGAGCCCAGGTCGTCGGGAAGGTAGCCGAGGAACTTGACGTCTATTTGGTCGACGTTCTTTATCTTGATTAGCTCGGGTTTCACGACCGCTTTGAACCGCTCGATCCAGCTCAGCGACTCTGGGTTGCGGGAGCGGACCGAGATCAGCAGGCCCCGCTGTTCAGCCCAGTACTGCAGTTGGGCGGCTTCCCGTCGGCCGATGCCGTATATAGTCTCCAGGGACTTGGCCCCGTTGGCCAGGAGGTTGTCTCCCTGCTTCAGCCCGGCCAGGGTCTTGACGCCCTTTGTGACAATTTCGGACTCCCGCAGCTTCTGGGCCAGGCTTATCGTATTGGTCGCCTGCTTGGCCCCAAAGCGCCCGACGGCTTCGAAGGTGGCATCGGTGAGCAGGAACGAGGCGGCTTCGGGCAAGCCGTACCCGGCCACCGTGCCGGCCTCGGTGCCCAGCGTGTGCCAGTCGCCGGTCTGGTAGGCCGTCTCCACGGTGGTGAAATAGCCGGTGACCGCAGAGTTCATCTGGGCCTTGAGGCCCGAGAACTTCTGCACGCTGGAGATGACGTCGCCGGCGACCTGGTCTTCGAAGGCCTGGCGCTGAGCGGCGTCCATGGACTGCCAGAACAAAACGTTGAACTCCACGCCAGCCAGGAACTGGACCGTCGACGCGGCGGCCGAAGCAGTGGCCACCACGGCGCGGCCGGCAATGGTGGGGAAGTTGGTGACCAGCTCCTTCACGCCGTTGAAGTTGCTCATCACCCAGCTGGCGGCGCAGGACGTGAACGCCCGGGTGAAGCCGTCGGCCAAGGTGGCAAAGCTCGAGTCGACGGCAGGGGCGGAGTCGTCGATATGGACGACCACTTGGTCCAGGTCACCGCCGATGCGGATCTGTTCAGGGATCAGGGGTGCCTCGGTCCCGTCGGCGTTGACCACCTTGGCCTGGGGGTCGTAGGTAAGGGTGGCCCGGGTGCCCCCGTCTTCGGCGGTGACCACGGGGGCAGCGAAGTCGACGGTCTCGCCCGGCTTCAATATGCCGGCGATGACGGGCACGTAGCCATCGGGCTGCGGGCTGGCCTGGTCGTCGTCGGCGGTAGCATCACCGGCGTTGCCAACAATGTCGGGGATGATCGGCGAGAGGTCCAGGCTCTGGGTCAGGCTCCGGTTGGTGACCGAGCCGGTGAGGGTCACTGTTGAGCCGCTGGTGACCAGCGAGCTCGGGATGCTGGAGGGGTTGATCTGGAAGTACAGCAGCGCCGTGGGCAGGGCGGTGATGGTCCCCGACCCCTGGCTCACGTTGGTCCCGCTCGACCCCGGGGTCGAGGATAGGACCTGGGCCGACAGGACAAACGACCCGTTGCCGATCACCGTGAGCGTGTACGTCCTCTTGGCGCTGGCCCCGGGGGCCAAGGTCCCGATCGGGGGGGGTGGTTTACGGGGTGGCGTCACCGTGGCCGGGACCTGGCGGGTGGCGTCGGCCAGGTTGGCGAACGACAGGGCGGGCGTGCCGTTGACCGACACGTTGTCCTGGCGGGTCGTCGATGTGTTCTTGATGGTGACCTGAGCGGTGACATCCTGAGGGATCTCGCCCCGGTCGTTATCAGCCAGCCGAATGGTGTCCTTTAGCGGGGCTTTGCCGGGCTCGCGCAATACGAGGGGGGCGTTGTTGCGCAGGAAGGCAACGCTTACGCTGAGGGGTCCTTTCCGGGGGACGTGGGCCCTGTGCGGCCCTGGCGTAGCCGCACCACCTGCAGAAAGCTGGGCCTGAACGTAGAACCCTCCGTCTCCCTGTCTCACGCCGTGCCCTGGGATGTCCTTCGATGTGACCACCGTCCCGCCGATGACCTCGGGGAACACCTGGGGGACCGTGCACGCTCTGTTCTTGCACAGAGTCGTTACGATCCGCAGCGCTGGGCTCGTGAGCGACGTACAAGGAACGTGCTGCCCACAGCCGTGATTGTAAGCAGCACCGTCCGCAAGAACGACACTTTGCGCGCAAGAGGGGTCGTTGCGGGACCACGCGCAGGGGAAGGCCTCGGCGACAAAGCCCGTGGCCAGCAGCGTGCCGGCCCCGCCGCCCAGCGCGATCGTGATCGTGAAGGGCTCTGTACGGAAGCAACCGACGTACTTCCCGTGCGGGTAACCCGGGCACGGTGCGAGGGTCAGCGCCGGCACGGACACCGACCCGGTGAACGGGTCAAGCGGGAGCATCGGCTTCGACGGGTCCCATCCGGGCGGGAGAACAACCCCGAAGTCCCCGTAGTTGTTCGGCAGGCAATCCTGCTGATGAAGGGCCCGGGGCTTGCACCTAGGGAGCGTCGCCGAAGGGTGTGCGGAGCTTGCCGACGCCGAGGGTGCCAGACCGACCGGTGCGCCGCCACCAAGTACGGCCAAGGAGATCAGCGCTGCCAGGGCCGCGCGCCGCGACAGTCTCCACCGCGCGCCGGGGCCCCGGCGCGACGTACCGCCGCGGCGCGTTGCGCTCCGCTGAGGATCTAGAGGGCGCGCCCTCATACCGTGCCCGCTCGCATCCCGAAAGCTCCTCCCGAACGATCGTTCCCCCGTACGAGCGACCTCGTTCGGGCCGTACCGGTCGTGCCGTCACGCTCCCGTACGAGCATGGTCAGCCTCGACAGGCGCAACTGAGCACCGACGACGCGTGACTCTACGGCATTATCGACCTCAGCGCGCGGTCCGTGGCCACCACCCCTGGACGTCCAAATGCCCGGCGGTACCTGGCCGGGGCCGCCGCCTGAGCCGACGACGCAGTACCGCCCGCTGCCATCGGACGCCTCGGCAACCTCGGTGACGTCGCGTGCGTACCCCACCGGCACGTCCGTGGCCGTCTTGGCGCCTAGGGGTACGCGGGCATGTGGTCTACGAACAGCGCAGGCCGGGCCAGGGCCCGGCGGAGGATGTGCTCCGCAGGGGTCACCCGGCAAACTCAGCCCAGGGGGGCAAATTCGTAGGCACGCCTGGCGTCGGCAGCATCGTCGGCGCCGATGACCACGACGTCACCAGACACCGCCACTTCCCCCGGGTCGGCGGCGAAATCGCCCGCATGACCATAAGTGGCGCTGTAGGGCAGGTCCTTGCCCATCACCGCGGCCACCTGGTGCCAGCCGCGGGCCGATCGCCGCTCAGCAGTAGCTTGCTATACCAGGCTGTAAAGTGACCGAGCCACGGAAACGGCCCGGCGCTCAAACGCAGCGCCCCTCAGTGGTGTAATACAAGACTTGGGCGTGCACGGCGCATTTACGTTGTAGCTGGCCGAGAGGTAGCCCTGGGTGTGGCCATGTTCGAAGAAGACGACAACCTGGACCCCGAGCTGGTCGATGTCCGCATAGTAAACGGCACCGCCTGGGCCCAGGCCCGACAGTGCCGTTTTTGCCATCCCACCGTCTTCGGCACCCAGCGGGGCTGACGAGGCGGCCAGCGCTACCGAGACGCTACCGGTCCCGTGGTCGAAGCTCTCCTGGCACCGCCCCGCTTTCCCGGTGAACGACTCGGTGGGGTTCTCGCCTGGGTGCCCGTTGCCGATCACGTTCACAGCGTGAGCCTTCGACAAGAGCATGCACGGGGGGACAGTGCTGACAGGGGCCGGGATGTCAACGGTAAACGTGTCGGTCGCACAGCCGCGATAACTGACCGTACCGGTGACCGCCGTTATAGAAGTGAAGCGGCCCGTAAGGGTTAGGTACCAGTTGTCGGGGTTGTCCACGACGCCCGAGAAAGAGCCGTTTGGCTTGATCTTCATCGGAGGGAAGGAAAGCCCGTAAGGGGCGCAGTGGCTACCGGCCGTGGCCGTAGGGGTGGCCACGAAATCGAGGTAGGTCGCTTGCGAGCAGGTCAGGACAGGAGGGAGCGGGCTGGCCGCAGAGCATTCAGGAGTGGCGGTGACGTCGAACTTGCCGTGGGTGCTCGTGCCACTGAAGGCTGCGCCGGGTACGGCGGCATCGGCGACCGCGCTGGGGAGCAGCCCAGCCGCTAGGCAGACGGCACCGACGAGAGACAGGGCAGTCAAGGTACGCTTCACCGCCCCAAGCTTAGAGTCGTCCTGACCAGGAGCGACCGACCACCGGGTCACAGCGGCGGGAGCGTGGAAGAACGGCCGATGGCTGAGACGGACCCGGAAGTCGGGCGCCCGCCCGTGACGGGGCGTGAACTAGCACTATGTCATCCCCAGTTCCCGGACCCCGCGCCGAGTGACCGAATATCCGTTCTGGCGCGGGCACCTTTTCGTACTCCACGGCTGGGCTCCGCGCCATAGCGACGGATTTGGCGTTGCCAAGCTCAGGAATTCTGGTGCAAGGGTGTTGCAGAACCAGCGCCCATATTACCGCGACGCAGTCAGACAATCTGAGCCGGAGAACGTCACCCTGTCAGCTCTTGGGCGCCACTTCCATGATCGCCGATCCCACGCTCCGTGGTTGAGCAGTGTGCTCTGGCTACTCAGGGCAACAGGGGCAGCCTCAGCGGGACGACCTGCCAGCGTGCTCCGCTGTCGGAGGTTGCCCACAGCGCCCCGGGTGAGCCGCACGCCCATATTGTGGAAGGGCCAGTTGCGACCGCGGAGGATGGAGCGCCAGGCGGGCTGTGGCCGGCCCTTTGCCAATGGCGGCCCCAGTCGTGACTGAACCGGACGTACTCCCCAGATCCGGGCGAGCTGGAACAGACCATGACCACCGTCTGGCCGTACGCGGAAACCTGGCCACACGCCGCGCTGTTGGCCACTTCCGACCAAGTTCTCCCCGAATTGTCCGAGATAATGACGGAGTTCCGATAGCACCCCGTGTTTACGCCGACCGCAACTGCACCGTCATAGGAAAGTGCGGAGATAGAGCCGAGGTCCGTGGTGCCCACCTGGCGCCAGCGCGTCCCCCCGTCCGAAGTCGCCAACACCTGGGCCTGGTCGCAGCCGTAGGGGCTGCCGAGCGCCAATCCATGCTGGGGGTCACTGAAGGAAATGGCTGTCATGCCTACCTTGGCAAGCGCGGGTAGCGAAAACAGCCTGCCTGTCAGGCCACCATCGCTGCTCAGCCAATAGCTGTCGTCGCCCGCCCACCCCGGGCCTACGACCACGGTGCCGTCCGCTGCCAGCTGGACAGGTACACCCGGCCAGGTGCTTGTGAGCGCCTTTTCCATCGCGGCCGGCGGCACCTTCCAAGTGCGGCCGCCGTCAGTGCTCAAAAAGCCCCCGGCTTCGGTCCAGACCCACAGCCGGGCACCGCTACCGGCAATGGCCTCCACCCCGACAAGGCTGCCGTTGCCGACCGGTGACCACGTGCCGCCCCGGTCAAGGGAGCGCCAAAGGACGTCTCCGCCACCGCCTGCGCCACCCTCGACCAGCCAGGCGTCGTTCCGGCCGTCCAGGACAAGCCGAAGGCCGGTGACACCCAGCTCCGACCAGTGGCGCCCGCCATCGGTCGTCCGCCACAAATGGCCGCCAACCGGGCCGTTGCCCCCCATCGTCTGGCCGCCGTCCAGGGCCAGGCCGTCCTCGTCGTCGAAGAACGCCACTTCACCGAACGGGTTGGCGTCCAGGGCACTCGAGCCGGGCACCGAGTTCTTGTACACAGTTACCCAACGCCTGCCCGCGTCGGTCGTCTTCAGCACCACGAGGTCCTGGTTGTTGGCGAACTTTAGGTACTGGCCGCCCACGGCGAACCCCACAGTGCCGGTCGGGAAATCGAGGCTCGTCAATCCGTCGCCGGTACAAGACCCGGCTACTACGTGCCACGTCGAGCCTCCGTCGGAGGTGGCCCAGATCTCGCCACCACAGTGGCCGTAGCCGGTGGCGAAGCCTCGCTTGGAGCTGACGAAGGCGATACCACCTGTTGGCGTACCACTCGGCAGGGTCACCGGCGCCCAGTACCTGCCTCCATCGGTTGTGCGTAAGAGCTCACCAGGCGGCGCGGAAGCCTCCCCGAACATCGAGTCGGGGGCCGCAAACCCCAACGACCGGTTGACGAAGTGGAACTGGTCCATACCCCAGATCTGGCCGATCTCAAGTGCTGCCTCGTGGCCCGAGGAGGCGGAAGAGAGCACGGCGGGGCTGACGGAGACGTCCTGGAAGTGCCACGACGCGCCATCGTTCTCTGACTCGATCAAGAACGGGCCGGTCCCACTGGCCGATGCTCCCGCGGCTAAGACCTCTCCCCCTGCGGTCCCGACCCAGTTGAGCCGGTAGCCAACCTTTCGCCAGACAGTGGTCCAGCTGCGGCCCCCGTCGGTTGTCCGTTGCAGCTCCGCGGGTGACGGCGAGGCCAGGCCGTAGTCGGCGGGGCCCGAGATGAGAAAACCCGTGCCGTCTCGGGTAAATGCCAGGCCTTGTTGCCCAGCCGCTGGTCTGGAGCCGCCAGGGGCTTCAGTCAGCGACGAGAGGCTCGCGCCTGTGAGAGGCGCCGTCAACGAGGCTGTGGTGGCGGCAGCAGCCGGCGAGGTCCCGGTGTAGGAGCCAAAAGGGCACAGCAGGGCTAGCGCGGTGCCCACGGGCACAACGGGCGCGCAGGCGCGCTGGCATGCTCCTAACCGAGGTCGAAGAGGATAACGCTGAGCAGTTGTGTGAGCGCCCACGTCAAGGCAACTCCCGGAAGGACCTGTAGGTTGCAGGCGGATCTACCCTGCAGGGGGTTCGCCAGACGGCTCAATGCCGTCGCGAAGTGTGGTTGTACCGGTGGGTGCCGTTGCGACTTTTGACAAGGCCCGGAAGCGAAAGCTGTAGTCCACGGCCTCCACCCCTCCGGCAACGGCTCGGCGTTTGCCCACATCTGCCGCGGGCGGCAGTCAGCGGGGGCCGACCCTTCGCGGCCGGTCCTTTAGGTAGCAACTGAGCGGGAGCGCATAATCTTTCGTATGGCGCCTACTTGTGGAGCCTCCCGGCGACCGGCCCTCGCGCCAGTACGACGGTTCGGGATCGGCCGCCCATCGGCGCCAGCGCCGACAGAACATCCCCCTTTTATGGTGGACGACGGGTAGCCGTGCGTGCGGGTGACAGTGCCTTGGGCAACCAATAGGGTCTTCAATGAACCTGCCGGACAACGAGCGGCCGGGTACCGCGCTCTAGCGTCTCTGTTCGCCCACGTTGCTCACGAGGTGGTGACGTTGTCCTCGATCGGCTCGTCTGGCACGGTGTCATCGCAGCTCAAACTGCATCCCCCATGCACGGTTGTCAGATGCATAGGGTCGTCGGAGTGCGATGGCATCAAGAGGGCTCGAAGCCTGGGCCGCCAGTTGTTGGGGCTCAGGCCATCACGTCTTACGCAGGTCGACGTCTGGGAGCGGGGCGATGAGCGAGGTAGGGCGCAATGTGCCGTGCCCTTGCGGGAGCGGATTGAAGTTCAAGCGCTGCTGCCTGCGCAGGGAGGATGAAGTCGCTCTCGACATCGCCACAGCCGAGCGTGTCTGGGATCGGATGCAAAGCTGGGCACTGAAGCGGTTCGGGGATGAGCTCGGCAAATCGCTAAAGGACCACGTGGATGCTCGCGGGATCGGCACCAAGCAGCGTCCTGCGATGGACGACGATCTGTCGGTGGCTCTGTGCTGGCTACTGATCGACCGGGAGCTCTCTGATGGAGGAGGCACGCCGGCGCAGCGCTACGCCGAGTTGCCCGAGCTCGCCCAGAGCGAGCGCGCCGTGGCGACACGCATCGCCCAGGCCGGCCTCGGGTTGCACCGCGTCAGAGACGCGGCGCCGGGCGTCTGGATCGAACTCGAGAACGTGCTCAGTGGCGCGAAAGTGCGCGTGGCGAGCCCGAATGTGTCTCGGGAAGCTGTGCGTTGGCACGTCCTGCTCTGTCGTCTGATGGTGGGTGGGCCCGGCCCGTCGTTGTGGGGTGGAGCAGCGTTCTACGAACCGAGCGAGGAGCCCGAATTGTTGGCGGAGCTTGAGCGCCTTGCCAGTGACCGCGACCTCGGCACTGGCCCTGCTGCGCTGGAGGAAGCAATGCGTGTGGGCGCTGGCGAGCTGGTGTGCTTCATCCCGGCCAGCCGACGCGCCGAGCCGGTGCCGTACACGCTAGAGGGAGACGCTGTGTCGATGGCCGAAGCGTCATGGTCAGTGCGCGAGCCTGCTGCTGTGCTCGAGGAGCTCCTTCGCGCGCCGGAACTCATGCCTGTCGGCGAGGGCAAAGATGGCAAGGGGGTTTGCTTCGACTGGATTGCCTCCCGTCGCGACCTGCTCGCCCGTCGACCCACGCTGCCTGTCGGTGCGATCTGTATCGAGAGCGCCCGGATCTCGCCAAGCGAGGACGGCGATCTTGAGTTCGAAGATGTCACCTCTTTCGGCCAATTCACGTTGCGCGGCGAACGTCTCGAGTTCTTTGGGTTCTCGGAGGCACGCATGGACGCCGCAATGGCCCTGGTGGAGCTGCGTCTTGGGGATCTCGTAAGCCACCCCACACGTCGGGTGCGCTCGATCGAAGAAACGCGATCGACCTTGCCAGCCAGGCCCGGGGCTACGTTGACTAATAGCCGAGCGGTCGCACCCCCAGGCAATGGGGTACCGTCGTCGGTACCGGAGGAGCGATTTCGCGAACTCATTTACCGTCGATGGATCGATGATCCTAACCACCGCCTCGGCGGACTCAGCCCGCGGGCGGCGGCAGCCCGTGGCGGGTATCGGAGCGAACTTGAGTTCCTGCTGCGCAGCCTCGAGCACCAGAGCGCGCGCGATCGTACCGACCGCATCCCGGGCTCGGAAGTTGCGTGGCTACGCGCCGAGCTGGGCCTCGACATGGAGCCGCTGGCTGTGTAAAGACCGACGGCTGTCGACAGTCTGACAAAACCCTTAGTACCGCCCGGGACTGGCGATCTGCCCGGGGCCG
>PMWT01000022.1 GCA_003166025.1 Acidimicrobiaceae bacterium
AGCACGGCTTCATCGACAGCCAGCGCATGGGGATGTCCGTGTTCGCCCAGGTACCTCCGGATGCGCCCTTGGTGGTGGCCGAAACGGTCTGGCAATACAGCCACCACGTCCTGGCTGGTCTACGCTCCCATAGAGGGCCCGTCCTTACCGTCGCCAATTTCGACGGCACCTGGCCTGGTTTGGTCGGCCTGCTCAACCTGAACGGGTCGTTGACCAAGATGGGCAGGGCGTACTCCACCATCTGGAGCGTGGATTTTACCGATGAGTTGTTCCGCCAGGGCATCAAGCAATGGGTAGAGGCGGGCAAGGTCGTCCATGATGCTTCCCACGTGCACCCTCTGCCGGCTCTGCCCGCTTCTAGCCCGGAGCTCCAGCTGGGCCACGCCATTGCCGACAAGCTCGTCACCGACAAGGCCATCGTGGGCATCTTCGATGAGGGCTGCATGGGCATGTACAACGCCATCATTGAAGATGAGCTCCTCAACGGGCTAGGGATCTACAAAGAGAGGCTGTCCCAGAGCGCGCTCTATGCCGAGATGCTGACCGTCGGCGAGGAGGAGACGGCCGCTGTCCGGCGCTGGTTGAGCGACCGGGGCATGGTTTTCTTCACCGGGAAGGACGAGGCCACGGAGCTGACCGACGAACAATTGCGCCAGCAGTTCGCCATGTACGTCGCCGCTCTGCGGATCAGTGATGATTTCGGTGTCGATTGTGTCGGTATCCAGTACCAACAAGGCCTGAAGGACCTCGTGGCGGCATCGGACATCGCCGAAGGGTTGCTCAACAACCCTGACCGTCCGCCTGTGCGCAGCCGCGACGGGTCGAGGGTCCTGTGGGAGGGCCAGGCGCTACCTAATTTCAACGAGGTGGACGAGGGGGTCGCCGTCGACGCCCTCATCACCAACCGGGTGTGGAAGGCCATGGGCCTGGACCCCTCCACCACCCTGCACGACGTCCGCTGGGGTGACGACCACGATGGGCGGTTCGTGTGGCTGTTCGAGATCTCGGGCTCCGTGCCCGCCTCTCACTTTGCCAATGGCTACGCCGACGCCACCAGCATGCGCCAGTCGCCGGTCTACTTCCCCTTGGGCGGGGGCACCCTGCGCGGCGTCTCCAAGCCGGGCGAGATCGTGTGGTCGCGCTTGTACGTCATGGACGGGGCTCTCCATTACGACATCGGGCGCGGCCGGGCCGTCGAGCTGCCGGAGCACGAGACCGAGCGCCGTTGGCGGGCCACCAATTACGAGTGGCCCATCATGCATGCGGTCCTGGACGGTGTGACCCAGGACCAGTTCATGGCCCGGCACAAGGCCAATCACGTACAGGTCGTCTACGCACCCGACGCCGGAACCGCCGACCGGGCGCTGGTGGCCAAGGGCTGTAACGGACCCTAGGAAGCTGTGGTTCAAATGACCTTTGGGTGGCGTTACTGCCTCTTCGCCGCGGAGGGAGTGCCCTCGGGGCCGGTTATCCGCCCACCGGGACAGCCTGAACCAACGAACCGGCCGGCAGTGTGCCATTGGGGGTCAGACTGAGTTCCTCGTCGCCCACCACTGCCCGGTCTAGCCTCAAGGTACCCGAGCACACCTTGATTGTCAGGGCGGTGGGCCCCGTGCCATCGGCGCGGCGGCGGTCCAGGTAGCCCCAAGCCCCGTCCACCGCCCAGAACCAGCGGCCCTCCGGCCCTTCGGCGCGCAGGCGCAACGTCTTATCGCGGCCGTCGTAATCGATGCCGGCCAAGGCATGCACCAATCCCCAGCTGGCCATGGCACGGGCATAGTGGTGGCCACACTCGGCCTCGTCGTAAGGGTTGCGCCGGTAGCCGTCGTAACGGCGCCGGACCATGCCCACCACTTCTTCGGCAAAGCTCGCCCGCCCGGTCAGGGCGAGGCCGAGGGCGTAGGTGTACTCGAAGCCGGTCATCACCTCTGACCAATACGGCATTGGGTGAGGCGGAAGGCCGTTCGGGTAGGCCAACATGACGTGACCCTCGTCTTCGTTGGCCCCGAACGTGCGCATGAAGTTCGTCCAGGAGCCCAACCGTCCGACGTGGTTGAACCGGTGGATGCTGTCCAGGGCGGTGGCCACGTGCTCAGGGTCGAACGGGGAACGCAGCCCGGCGAACCGGGCGGCGACGTCACCGGCCAGCTGGTCGACCAGGCAGCCGCCGGCCACCTGGAACTCGGGGTCGGAAAGATCCTGAGCGCCCATGCGGGGGTGGCGCACCTCCGGCCGCAGGTCCTCGAAACTGGCCGGCGGCCGGACGTCCTGGGCGTAGTAGGAGCCGTTGAAGAGGTGCCCTTCCGTCCAAGCTGCCCCCCGGGCCTGGAGCTCACTGCAGCGGGAGGCAAAGCTGGCGTCCCCGATGGCCGTCGCCATCTCGGCTGCCGCCCCCAGGGCGGCCAGGTACCAGCTCTGGATGATGCCGGTGGGGCCGAAGTACTCGACGTCCATCGTGTTGTGGAGGCTGCCCTCGGCCACGCCGTCTTGGTCTGCGTCCCAGCTCCCCGGGAGCCACGCAAACTCGAGCGACTTTTTGCACGCGGGCCATATACGGCGGAGGAAGGCGTCGTCACCACTGTGGCGCCATTCGCGCAAAGCCTTTACGACGCAACCGAACTGGCCGTCGGCGGCGACCCAGGGCCATTCCCGGGCCTTGGCCAGGGGTAGGCTGACCCTAAAGCTCATCGCCCCCTCGGGGGAGGTGGCGTGGCAGAACTCGACCTCGCGCATCTTGCGGGCCAGGGCCGGGAAGACGTAGGGCGTAGCCAGCTCGTAGTTCCACACGTGGGTGCAGGAGCCAAAACACGACCCGGCGTCGTCCAGACAGCCTTCCCAGCCGAACGGGTTGCCGTCAGCGGTGCGGAAAAAGGTCTGCGTGCCCAAGGTGCTCAGGTTGAAAAGGGCGGCCTCTTTAACCACCGGGCTCAGGTCGCTGGCACAGAAGGTCTCCAGGAACAGCCGGGTACGCCCCTCCAGCTCGCCCAGTCGGGGCAAGAAGCGCTCCAGGGCGTCCCAGGCGTCGTCGGCCTGGGTGCAGTAGTAATTTCCGACGAGGTCCTCGGTTGGGCCTCCTTTCGGGCCCGGGCCAACGAACTTCCACCCCCGGCGGTTGGGGAAGTGCCAGCCGATGAGGAAAGTGACTGAGGCTTGTCCCAGTGGGCTCAGGTGACGGCGCGCCCCTATAGAGGTACAGGGCGCCTCGCCCACCTCGGGCTCGAAGTCCCCCTCGGCCGGTACTCCATCTGATACCAGCGATGCCCACATCTTGGTGAGGCCCTGGTTCCACTTCCCGTACGACCAGTGGGCGGCCGGGAAGGCGCCTTCGCCCACCACTGCCGCGGCCAGAGTGCCCCACTCCTCGTCGGAGCGGTCCATGCCCGAGTCGCCAAACAGCACGCCCGATAGGCCGGGCCCTTGGCGGAAGTCGACCGTAGGCTGGCTCGCCCCGGCACTGAGCCCGGGCACCCGGAGCCGGTGGCCGACAAGGTCCTCCACCGAGAACATCACGGTGGCATCGAGCGGGCCAGGGTGCAGCGACTGGAGGTTGACCGTGAGCACGGCCACCGGGAGGCCGCTGGCGTCCTCATCGCCGGGGACAAAGGCGCTCCAGGCCTCGACTGCCGCCCTAATTGGCGCTCCGGGGTCCTCTAGCACCGCCCGGCCGTAGGGGTAGGCGGTCTCGAACAAACAATGTTGGAACCGCCGCAGGCCGGCCAACGGTGCCCGTGCCCCCAACGGGCCCTCGAGCTCGTCGGGGAACATGTCCCCCTCCAGCACGAAGGCCTCGGGGCCCAGCCCTTCGGCCACCCACCGGCAGGCAAGGAACGTCCCCGACGCTAGCGACCCCTTGGCCGGGTGGTTTTCCAGCTCCCAGTCACGAAGCTGGCCCCGCCCGCCGAAGCCTACCGACCCCGTCGCGATCCCCCCCAGGGGCAGCGACACCGCCCGGCGCTCAGCACCCCGGTACGACCTCAAAACCGGCCACGGTCCTCCAGCCACCTCAGTTATCCCTCCCTCTCAGTTGACAACCCGTTCGGCTCCGGCCCCGCCCGGGACGTTGGCGCCCTGGCCGTCTCATCAGGCTGGCCCGTGCGAAATACCGCGGATGGCGTACCTGCGCTCGCTCGCTTACCCACCCTCACCGGGACACGCCCCGGAAGCCGATCCCCTCCATTAGGCGGCGCTGCAACAAGATGAAGGCGATGACCGCGGGCACGGCGAGCAGCGAAACGCCGGCGAATATGGCCCCGATCTGGCCGCCCCCGAGGGACGACTCCTGGTAGTACAGCGCCAGCGGGGCGGTCATGCGGTTGGGGTTGGTGATGAAAAGGTTGGGCCAGAAAAAGTCGTTCCAGATGTACTGNNGCCCAGCACCTGGATGAGGGCGGGGACGATCAGGCTGGCCTGCGTGTTGAGCAAGTGCATGTACTTGACCACCACGAACTCGGGTACCGCCTCCACCTGGCTGGGTATGGTCAGTGCGGCTAGGAACAGCATGAACAGGACTTCCCGGCCCCGGAACTGCAGGCGAGCGAAGGCATAGGCCGCCAGGACGCTGACGACGGCCGACCCGATCACGACGGACAGGGTGACCAGGGCCGAGTTGGCTAGGTTCTCCAGGAACGGGGTGGTAGAGAACAGTGCCCGGTAGCTGGCCAATGTGACGTGGCCCGGGAACCACACCGGGGGCAGGTTGAACTGGTCGGAGGGCAGCTCGATGGACTGCACCACCACCCAGGCCACGGGCATCAGCATGAGCGCCCCGCTCACCACCAACAGCAGCGCCAGCGCGCCCNNACGGCGCTGTAACCGAACTGGTAGTTCTGGAAGGCGTCCCTGTATATGTACAGCACTATGGTCTGCGTGGCGATACCGGGGCCGCCATTGGTGTCGATCAGCGGCCAGGTGAAGATCTCGAAGGCGCCGACGCAGCCGGTGACCGACGCCAGGAACGTGGCCGGGGACAGCATGGGCAGGGTTATCCGCCGGAACCGGGCCAGGGCGCCGGCCCCGTCGATGGCCGCCGCCTCGTACAGTTCGGCGGGCACGTTCTGCAGCCCGACCAGGAAGATGATAAAGGTGATGCCGAGAGTGGCCCACAAGTCGACAATGACCAGACCGGGGAGCGACCAGGTGTTGGAGGCCAGCCAGTTCGGCGGGCTGAGGCCGAGGTCGCGAAGGTAGTAGTTGAACGGCCCGGTCGCCCCGGCCAGAGCGTAGGACCAGATGAGCGCCACCACCCCGGCGGACATCAGGAAGGGGGCAACGAAGGCCGTCCGGACCCAGTAGCGCACCACCCGGGACCGGATGCTGGTCACTCCTAGGGCTAAGCCGAGGGCGAGCACTATGTGGAGAGAGGTGGTCATGAGGTCGAACAGGAGGGAGTTCAGCAATGAGCGGCCCAGCTGGCTGTCGTGGGCCACGGCCCGGAAGTTGGCCAGCCCGACCCAATGGGGCGCAGAAATAAGGTCCCACTGGAGAAAAGCGATCAAGACAATACCGACCAGAGGTATCCCGATAAACGCCAGGTACAGCATCAGCGCCGGGCTGAGCAGCAGGTAGGCGGCGAAAGGTTGGCGACTCCCGACCTTGCCGCTCCACAGACGGTGGAACGAGGCATTTCCCCGGGGGCCGGTGCGGCCGCCAGGCACCGCCTTCCCGGCCCCAGCCGGCCCGGCTTGGCCCCTGTCGGTATCGGTCAATAGCGACATAGTGATGGGTTACCTCTGCTTCAGCGTTATGGGTACGGGGCGGCCCGCGGCAAACCCGGCCCGCGGGCCGCCCATCAGCCCCAAGCTAGACGGACTGTGTCATCAACGAGTTGCAGCTGTCCTGCATGGTCTTCAACCCCGCCGCCGGGCTGGTCGCCCCGCTCAGGATCTGCTCCCAGACCGTGCTGATCTCGTTCTCCACCGCCCCGGCGTTGGGCACGCCCACGATCGGGGTGGAGTGCGCCAGCTCACTGACAAAGTTAATGGCACCTGGGGGGTACTTTTTCAGGAGCGCGGGATCGGAAGCCGACGAGCGGCGGATCGGCATCGCCCCGCCGAAATCGGCGGCGAACGGGCCCTGGAACTCAGGGTTCATAAACCACTTGATGAACTCCCACACCGCCGGCTTGGCGTTGGACGCCTTCAGGATGGGAAAGCCGCCGACGCCCACCGGGGTGCCGGGGCTGGTCTGCTTAGGCCACGGCAGGATCACGAACTCCTTGGTGACCTGGGCCGGTGGCAGCGGGATGCTAAGGAGGGGCCAGACGCCGCCACCGAACATGGCCAGCTTGAGCCCGGCGCTCTCGGTCTCGAAGTTATATGACCCGCCTGGCTCGTTGGCCAAGCCTTTGGTTACGAGGCTGCGCACGAACGTGGCCGCCTCGATGGCGCCCGGGTTATCGGCCACGCACGCGCTCTGCCTGGCGTTCATTATCTGGCCACCAGCGGTCAGGACCCACGGGTAGACGTCGGTGAACGGCCCCGGTACCGGGGCAACGATACCGTAGCCGTACCGGTTCGGCGCCGAGGCCATCTTGGTGGCGGCGGCCAGGAACTCGTCCCATGTCCAGTCTGAGTTGGGCAGAGCCACCCCGTACTTCTTGAACATGGCGACGTTGACCCACATGCTCATGACGTTGTAGCCGTAGGGCATGATGTAGGTGCCGCCTACGTTGTCCAAAGCCTGGAAATTGGCCAGCACGTGGGGGTCGATGTCGGCGTAGAAGTTGTCCACGGTTGCCTTGTCCTGAGCCACGTAACTGTCCAGCGGCGCGCACAGGCCGCGCTTTTCGAACAGCAAGAAGGCCTCAGTGGCGAGCTGGGCGCTGTCCAGTACCTGCCCGCCGGCAATGCGAGTGGAGACGGCCTGCATGAAGCCGACCCAACTGTTAGCCGGGACGGCGATGGGGTTGACCGTGATCCCCGTCAACTTCTTAAAGACGGCCAGGAGGCCGCTCATCGGCTTCACACCGGCGGCGGTGGTGTAAAAGGCGATAGTCAGCATGTCGTCGGCGGCGTTCTTGGCCGGTGCCAAGTGGACCGCAGAGCGAATCTGGCGGTTCAGGGGAAGGGCCAAGGCGGCGGTGACCGCCGCCGTACCGGCTAGGAAGTTACGCCTCGATATCGCCGGTCCTTCTCCCGGTGACGCGCTGTCGGCCTCGCCCGGGCTTGTGGCCGCTGACGGCCAATCGGGGCCGTGGTCAACCGGTTCAGTATCGTTCATTTCTCCAACTCCCTCTTCTGGTTGTGGTGGTATCTATATGGCTGTTGAGTGAACCATGGTTGTTGAGTAAACCCACCCAGTAACGTACGGCCCAAGGCCGGGACGAGGTTGGCTTGTGCGCCGTGGTTTGGTCTCGACGCTGCCCAGGCCAAGTCGACCGCTCGGGCAGCTACCACCCTTTCGGGGTGAACCTGCCCGACTCTGACCACTTCGCGCCGCTGGCTATGTTCAGCCGGCTGCGGAGGGCTCAATCGGTCAAAAGCTGGTACTAGCGGAGGTGACGGGTTTAGGTCAAGGCCGCCGGGGGCGGCCCTCGATGGGCTGACAGCGGACCCGAAGGAATGGGACGAGCTTTTCAACGGTCGTGGTGCGCAGCTCATGCGTTCCCCCCAACTCTTGCTGGATCGGTAACGACCAAGCGGAAGCCTGGCCGGCGGTCGTAGCCGTACCTATGCCACCTAACGTACCGACGATGAACTTGTGCGTACGGAATCAGAAAACGTTTTCTGTCGCAGGTTTTACTATGCTCAGGTGGCGATGTCAAGTGCTCAACCCAAGAAGGCCTCACGAGGCGGTCCTCCCGCCGTCCGTAGCTCCGGCACGGAGCCGCCAGCTGGCGGCGTAGCGACGATAGTGGACGTCGCGCGCGCCGCGGGCGTGTCGATTTCGACGGTGTCACGTGTGTTGAACGCCAACACCCAGGTCGACCCACGGATGGCTGCGAAGGTCATCCGAGCCGCGCAGGACTTGAAGTACCAGCCGAGCCGCGTCGCGCGAAGCCTACGCCTGCGTCATAACAGAGTCTGGGCCATGGTCATATCAGACATACGGACCGGACCCTTCTTCGCCGACCTTGTGCGAGGGGTCGAGGACGTGGCTTATGAGAGTGGCTACTCGATGTTCCTTTGCAATGCTGACGAGGACCCGCGGAAGGAGGCGGCGTACCTCAGTCTCGCCGTCGCCGAAAACGTGGCGGGTGTTATCCTGACGCCCTCGGGCTCGGAGACGGACCTGTCACTACTGATGTCCGCCGGGATCCACGTCGTTCTTGCTGACCGAAGGCTCCGCGATCCCCGGGCAGACACGGTCGTTGCGGACAATGTGTCCGGCGCCGAACAGGCGGTAGGCCACCTGGTCTCTAACGGGTACAGTCGGATCGCTTGCATCACGGGGCCCCTGAGCACGACGACGGCTTCTGAGCGGTTCCTCGGGTACCGCAACGCTCTCAGCCACGCCGGGCGTCCCCTTGACGATGCATTGGTGCGTGTCGCTGACTTCCGCGAAAGCGGTGGACATCTCGCCATGCAGCAGCTGCTCGAGGAAAGCCATCGCCCCGACGCGGTCTTCGTATCCAACAACCGAATGGCTATCGGCGCGCTTCAGGCGNNGCGATCGATGAGTCTGGGCTCACCATTCCTGGAGACGTCGGTGTGGTGGGTTACGACGACATCGCGTGGGTCGGCTTGATGCGCACGCCCCTCACAACCGTGAGCTCGCCAGCGTACGATCTCGGCTTAGAGAGCGGCCGCTTGCTCCTCAGCCGGATTGAAGGTTTTACTGGCGCGCCCAGGACCGTCGTTCTTTCCCCATCGTTGATAGTAGGGGCGAGCTCGGCTCCAAAGGCTATCACCAGACGAGGGCCAAGGCGCTCGGGAGCGGTCCGAACTTAGTGCTTGGAGGCTGAGTGAACGGGCTACCAATGGATCGCTTGGTGACCGGAGACCGAACTGTTGATGATGATGTCACCGCTAGCTCACCATGGCAGTCTTGCCGGCCAGGTCGGTGCCAAACTGCTACGCGCCGCCTTCGTGGCCGGTCGCCGGCGGGGCGGCCAACATCTGCCGACGGTAGGCCTCGTCGTGGCGACGGTCGATCCGCTCTACGGCACCGGCGGACAGGCGGTGTGGCCCTCCGACCATGAGAGCGCCCCCGAAGACCTTGGCCGCCTTCACTGCCATCTCGGTCACCTGGAGCACATCGGTGGCCGACCGGCCCAGTGCCACGATCCCGTGGTTGCCGAGGTAGTAAGCCGGGGCGCCTTGCCCTCCTCGGCCAGATGGGCCTCGATCCCCCTCTTGACGGCCCGGGCCAGCTCCAGGCCAGGGTCATGGTAGGGGACTAACACCGGCCGGGACCCGAGCACTACCACCTGGTCGGGGAAGACCACCTCGCTGGCCAGGCGCTCGGCATGGGCTGAGCAAAGCACGACGTTGACCGCCACGGGATGGGTATGGCCCACCACGGTGGCCTGCCCCGTGCTCAGGCATACGGCATGGAGCACCGCCTCGACCGAGGGGCGCTTGCCGGCCCGGCTCAGGCGGGCAAAAGCTCGGTCGACCTCGTCGTCACCGGCGCTGGGCTCGTCNNCGTCCACCAGGTCGACCATGGCGCTGATGGCCACACGAAGCCGTTGCGCGCCACCATCGCCTTGGTCCGCTTAACATTGGCGGCCGCCCACTCCAGGCGCTTCACGAGCCGAGAGAAAACGAGACGCTCCCAGGCGGTCAGAAACCTCAGGGCCTCCGCTTCACCAGGCGGGGCCTCCAGGGGGACCGTGGCTGACTTCCAACGGCGCACACCTCAAGCCTGCCAGAACCGGCTGTAGGCCGACGACAGCGGCCGGGCCAATAGCCGTGGCCAAAAGAGCAGCCCGGACCTTTCGCACAAGAGAGGCAGTTACGGCTGCCAGGAAAATGACGAAGTACCTATGAGGGCTGGGCCAGCGCAGGTCCCGAATAAGGTAACCCGCACATTTCTCAGTTGGTAACCCAGAAGTCGTCCGTGGCTCCGCGCAATGGGAAGCGGAATTCGTACGTGTGCCCGCTCGAAAGTAGAATTATTGAGGAAGTCGGCAACACGGAGGTCGTCATGGCACGGTCAGGGAGTCGGGCGCGGCTGTTACTGGTTTCGGTAGTAGTAGTGGCCGGGGGCCTAATTGGCCTTCGCGTGGGAACCGGCGCCGACGGGGTTACTGCTGGTTCGCTACAGCCATCTGGCACGGCCCCGACGGTGGCCCCGGCCCCCGTGGCCGGCCAACCGGTCCTTGCCGCGTACACCCGGACCATCGCCGCGGGGTCCGCTCGGTTCGGTATCAACGAGGTCATTACCACTCCTGACGGCAACTGAGCATCTCCGGTAGCGGTGTGGCCGACCTGAAAGGCCAGCTTGGCCAATTTGTCTTTTCAGTCCCGGGTGCGGGGACACTGGCGATGAGGGTCATCGGGCCGAACATGTACATGCAGGTCCCAAGGGGTGCGCGCGCCAAGCTTTCGGACGGCAAGCCCTGGCTAGAACTGAACGTCGGCGACGTCGTCCAGGCCAGATTCGGGACCAGCCTGTCTCAGCTCCAGAACTCTTCAAAGATGTCGACGCAGTACCTGGCCTACCTGGCTTCGGTGGCCCCAGGCGGCGTTGTCCAGGTGGGCCCGGCATCGATAAGAGGTGTCGCCACAACCGAGTACGAAGCGACTATCGACCTGGACCGAGCCGCTGCTCACGCTAACTAGTGCATCCCGGTAGCGGCCTTCCTTCAGCGCGGAGTAAAGGTGGTCTGCGGCCTGCTCGGCCGGCACTGGTCCCTTGGGCACCAGCTGAGCGAGCCAGGCAACGCCCAGAGCAGTACCGAGGTGCTCGAAGAGGTCGAAGGTCTTCTTGGCGTAGTTGGCGTCGGTGACGAGCACCTCTCCAAGTACTGGGCGCGCCATCCCTTCGGGGAGGCGAGCTAGATAGTCGGCATCGACCCGCCCCCCCCAGTGCACAATCACGTTCCTTCTGGCAAGTACCTCGCAGACCAGGTGCCATTGGTCCGTCAGCACGCCAAGGTCGACCCCTGGTTCATTTTTGAGCAGCTCTCGCCACTCTGCCGGGGCCTTGCTGAGCACCTCGCGCACCTTGTTGTCGACAGCCGCACGAAGGATGTCGTCAGGGCCTTGGTAGGCACGGGCGACGCCGACCGGGATCTGCGAGCGGTCCACACCAAGCGCCCCTGGGTACAAGGTGAGCCACAGGCGCACGAGAGCGCCGAGGAGCTCCTCGAACGCCGCCGTCGTTGCCGGTAACAACGCAGCGCCGACGCGGTCCCCTAGGGGCGCTCGTCGCTTCCACTGCATGTGGGCGACCGCGTACGCGGCTACCTCTGCGTCGTCCGTACAGTCCCGGGCGAACTCGTGACCTACCTCGCCGACGGCGGTCGGGCCAACAAGCGAGAGAAGCCACGCAAAGACCTGCTCCTCGGAGGGAGGGTAGCGCAGGCCCCTGTTGGGCGGTCCCGAGGTCTCCTCGTCTTGCCCTGTTGCCTCAATCGCGACTTCAAGCCGCTCGTTGATGCGCTTCATCAGCTGGTCACCAGCCTTTTCGGCTTGGCGACGCCGCTCGCGGTCCATGGGTACGGCCAGGCGTTCGAGCTCGAGCGGGGTCGTCATCGTCGAGCGATCAGCTTGTTGCGCCGCCTCGAGGGCGCGGCGGTGGTCTCGCATCGAGATGGTGAACCTGGCGAGGGCGGCGGCGGCGACGAGGCCAATCAGCTGGTCGCGCGTGAACTCGGAGCTTGGCCCGCTGCTGGCTTCGCCTTCTCCACCCACGACGTCAATGTTGCCTGATCACGAAGTCGGCTCCGGCGATCCCGCTGCAACCCGTGAGGACCTGTCGGCGTTTGCTTGTACACCTATCGGCGTTTGCTTGCGCTATGGGTTGCTTCAAGTGGCAGGCGGGGGACGACCTCGGACATCCTACGTCACTTAGCGTGGGCGGAGGTGTCCGAGAGCACCGCCAAGAACCGTCGTTATCTTAAGCCCTTCTTGAGGTGTCTCCTCCGTAACCGACGGGGTGTTTTTGAGTCATTGTCAAGTG
>PMWT01000130.1 GCA_003166025.1 Acidimicrobiaceae bacterium
CCCCCAGACGATGACTTCACCTATGTCACGCCGCCGCCCACCCGTCTGGTGTTCACCACCAGCCCGACCAAATCGGTGGCCGGCTCCGCCCTGGCCACCCAGCCCCAGGTGACCGTGGAGGACGCCTCCGGCAACCCGGTGACGACCAACGCCTCCACCGTGACCCTGTCGATTACCCCGTTGACCCCCACTTCAGGCGGCCCAGGGGCCCTGACCGGCTGTGCCCAGTCCGGCGAGACCAACGGGGTGGCCAGCTTCACCGGTTGTGAGATCGACACCGCCGGGACCGGCTACGAGTTGCGCGCCACCGACGGGGCCCTGACCGCGGCCGACTCCAGTCCCTTCACCGTCTCGGCCGGCCCGGCCACCCACTTCAGCATTTCCGCCCCAGCGACCGCCACCGCCGGGGCCCCGTTCACCGTCACCGTCACCGCTCTCGACGCCGACGCCAACACCGCCACCGGCTACCTCGGCACCGTGAGCTTCACCAGCTCTGACGTTGCGGCCAGCGTGCCGGCCAGTTACACCTTCGTGGCCGGCGACAACGGCGTGCACACCTTCAGCTCGGGCGTCACCCTGGTCACCGCCGGCAGCCAGACCATCACCGCCACCGACTCGGTGACCCCGTCGACCACCGGGACGTCGGGCCCGATCACAGTCTCGGCAGTGCCGGTGCCGGTCCCGCCTGTTNNCCGGTCCCGCCTGTTACGGTCCCAGCCACGCCACCGGTCCCGCCTGTTACGGTCCCAGCCACGCCACCGGTCACGGTCCCCCTGTCGCCGCCGTCGTTGGTGCCGACCGATGGTGGCGCGGCGGCCACTCCGAACGGCGCCGGGTACTGGGCGCTGAGCCCAGGCGGGGACCTGTCGAATCACGGCAATGCCGGTAACTTCGGCTCGGAGAACGCCGCCAGCCTCAACGCTCCCATCGTGGCCATCAGCGCCACCACCACCGGCAACGGCTACTGGCTGGCCGGCGCAGACGGCGGGGTGTTCAGTTTCGGGGACGCGAGGTTCTTCGGTTCCCTTGGTAACCAACACCTCAACGGCCCGATCGTGGCCATGTCCGGCACCGCGAACAACGGCGGCTACTTACTGGTCGGCGCCGACGGCTGGGTGTTCAGCTTCGGCGACGCCACCTTCGAAGGGTCCATGGCCGGTACTCCTTTGAACCGGGCCATCACCTCCATGGTGCCGGCCCCCGGGGGCAAGGGGTACTGGCTCGTTGGGGCCGACGGCGGGGTGTTCAGCTTCGGGGGCGCCCGCTTCTACGGCTCCCTCGGGGCCATAGACCTCGACCGCCACATCGTCGGTATCGCCGCCACCCCCGACGGCAAGGGCTACTGGATAGTCGGTGCCAACGGGGCCGTCACTGCCTTCGGTGACGCCAAGTTCTTCGGTTCGCTCCCAGCTTCGAGCACCACGCGCATCGTCGGCATCGTCGCTGACGCCGACGTCGGCTACCGCCTCATCACCGCCCAAGGCAACGCCATTGCCTTCGGCACCACCCACGGAACGGAAGACGCCACGGCGTATGGCTCTTTGGGTGAGCTCTCTTGAACCAACGCTCCAATACGAGGTTGAGCCACGAGCTCGAGCGTCCCGCGACTTCGGGCACAACTAGCTCGGTTGCGAGCACCTGCTCATCGGGTTGCTCGGCACCGCCGACAGCGAGGCGAGCCGCGTTCTTTCGAACTTTGGCGTCGACCGCGCCAGCGCTCAGCGAGCGGTGACCACCGCGGTTGCTGGCTTGGCTAATGCCCGCCAGACCGAGGCTGCGTCCGAGGCAAGTAAGCTCGACGACGGGTCGTGGCCGTTCGCCGACCGGCAGTAGGCTCCTCAGACCTGCGCCGTAGCGCCCCCGGCGCCTATCCCGTGGCCGTGTGCGTTGGGGTCGAGCCTCCCGGGCCAAGGACGTCGAAGCCGTCGGGCACGTCGAGGAGGCCGGTGGCCACGCCCGTCTCGCCGGTGACGCCGTACTGCCACACGAGAGCTCCCGTCCCCGGGTCGATGGCCACTAGGCGGTCGTTGTAATCGTCGTTCAGCATGAACACCCCGGATGGCAGCATCTCGACCAGGGACGGGCGGTTGAGCTCTCCGGCGCCCGACGAGGGCTGGTAACGGTAGAGGACCCTTCCTTGCCGGTTGAACACGACGATCGCCCCGGGCTCCTCGTAATCAGCCACGAGGTAAGCGTCGGGCCCGATCTGTTGGGGGTCGGACGGGTAGCCGATGGAAAGCTCTACGTCCCATACGAGGCGCCCCTGGGGCGTGTACTCGTCCACCCATGAGCCATTGATCTCAGAGATGAGCAGGTCCCCGTCCGCCAGGGGCGTGTCCCCGTTGGGCGAGCCGAGCTCACTAGGGGGGTTGTGCGTGCATGCTCCCGTGGTCCCGATCTGGTCGAGCACGCGCTTGTTCGGGCTGATCACCAGGACGCGGCAGTTCTTCGGGTCGGCGACGGTGATGTCGCCGTTCTTTAGTAGATAGGCGTCGTCGGGGTTGTCCAGGTACCCGGGCGCTGACCCGGCGATGTGTGGGTGCCCGTAGGACCACAGCATGCGACCCGAAGGATAGGAGAGCTCCACGACCGTCTCGTTCTCCTCTTGGTTCGAGATGATGGCCGTGCCGTGGCGGACGAAAAAGGCGTCGTCGGGGAAATAGAAACCTCCCGGCGGCGAGGGCGCAGACCTCGAGGGGTAGCTCCAGACCACCTGGTTGGCATCGTCGAGGACAAGGAGGCGGTCGTTGCCCCGGTCGGCAACCAACAGGTGCTCCCCGTAAAAAGGTGAGCCCGCACCGCTGCTGCCCGCGGTACCGAACCTTGAATTGGGCTCGAGCACCTGGACGGCGGCCGTGGGTGTACCGCCCGCCAGCTCGCCGCCCACCACCCAGGCCCTCGTGCCCAACACCGCAACCGCAGCGTTGCTTACAGGCACGGGGAGCGAACCGGCCCGGAGCAACCGACCGTCTGCCGCATCGAAGGCGTAGATGGAGGCCACCGGCTCGAGGGACGAGGGCCCGCCTGTCGTGTCCCCACCGGCCACGTAGACCGTACCGCCAAGGTTGACGGCCAGCGCCGCCTCTATCGGCAACGGTAGTTCGCCGACGACCGAGGCCGACCCTGTCGTCGGGTCGACGACCTGGACGGCTCGCACCGGCTGGCCATTGCCGCTCTCGCCGCCAAAAACATAGATCCTCCCGTCCAGTGGCGCCGCCGCCGGGTAGCGGACGGGCACGGGCAGGGCGGCTACGGGGCTGAAGTGCAAGCCATCGGTCGTACCCAGCACCTCGGCGTCCAGAGACGAACCGTCGTAGCCGCCGATGACGAACGCCCGGGCCCCGATCGTCACCGCGGTGGCGTCGGCGCGCGCCTCGGGTAACGAACCGGACGAGAGAACGGGGCCGTCGGCGACAAAACGCTGGACTCCCGCGCTCGGCGCCGCCGTCCCACCGCCGAACACGAGCGAACGACCGGCCAGGGTCGCCCCCGCCGCGTCGTGGGTCGGGGACGGCAAGCCGCCCTCTTGGCGGAGCGTGCCGGTGGCGGTGTCGAGCGCAAAGATGCCGCCGACCGAGGTCCCGGAGCCGTCCAGGCCGCCGGCAATGACCAGCTGGTCGGCGGCAGCACCGCTCAGGACGACCTCCCGGCTTATAGGTGCGGCGAGCTCCCAGGGGAGTTCGCCCGCTTCGATGGCGGGAGTTCCCGCCGCGGCCAAGCTGGTCGCCGGTGACGTGCCCGTCCGGGCCCCGAGCGAGCCTTCGCCCTGGTGGGGCCGGGCGCTGTTCCTGGCCGCAGTCCGGACTGGCTCGGCCGCCGGTCGCCCCAAGCCGACCCCCGCGGCGACGTACACGACAATGGCGATGGCGGCGAGACAGGCTATGAGCCTGGCCCGACGAGCTCTGCGAGAAGAGAACAGCCGCTGGTGGCGCGGCCCAGTCACGGCATAGCCGGGAGCCAGATAGCGCCCGTCGGTGCTGCCCCCGACGCCCAGGACGGCGCGTTCGGGCCCCTGCGGGCTTGAGAGCTGTCCCCGGCCATGGGCACCATCATCTCGGTCCCGCCTTACGCCGGCATGAACAGCCATCTTCTTTCTCCAACGCCGTGGGGGCGCCACCTTGGGTAATCGTTAATCTCGCGCCAAGGACCTTGCCCGTAACTTGTCGGGGATGACGCCAGACAGCGCGCTTGGCCCGCGCCGCCGGGCCCGGGCCAGCCCGGGCCCTAGCCGACGGCCGTCACGGCACGCCAAGCCGTCGGCAACGCAACTGGGCGGCCTGATCGGAAGCGCTAGGCTCTGCCGCGAGCCACTAGGGCCAGAGCTTTCTTGGGGGCCCAGGGGGCTTGCTTCGTCGGGACCAGGGTCCTCACGCCGGGCGGAGCTCGGCAGTTGATAAACCCACAAGGGACGCTCGGTGAGGTCCAGTGAGCTCAGAGCAGCCAGGGAGGGGTTCATCTGAATGCTCCCACCAATTGAACCCGGCGAGGGCGCCGCCCCCGGCAGTACCGGCAGTACCGGCAGTACCGGTAGTAGCAGCCGCTTAGCTTCCTCGTTCGCCTCGCGCCAACGGGTCGACACCGCGCTGGCGCACCTCGAACCCGATATGGTACCGCTGGACCTCGGTGGTGGGCCGACAACAGGTATGCATGTCAGTGCCGTCTACCGCCTCCGGCAGGCTCTCGGCCTGGATGCGCCGGGCACGCCGGTGAAGGTCATCGCCCCCTACTCGTTCCTCGGGGAGGTGCAACTGGACCTGGCCGATGCTCTGGGTGTCGATGTGGTGGCAGTGGGCCTTGCTACCAACAGCTTCGGCTTTGTCAATGAGGGTTGGAAACCATGGACGACGTTCGATGGGACTCCTGTCCTCGTCCCTGGTCTTTTCTGCACTGACATAGGCCCTGACGGTAGCGTCTTTATTTACCCAGAGGGCGACACGTCCGTGCCGCCGTCGGCGCGGATGCCCAAGAACGGGTTCTATTTCGAGGCCATAAAGCGACAGGGCCCCATAGATGACGAGCGCCTCAACGTGGAAGACAACCTGGAGGAATTCGTCACTATAAGCAACGAGGAACTGGACCATATCCGCCGGGAGGTCGACCGGCTCTTTCCCACCGGCAAGGCGATACTTGGCAGCTTCGGTGCTGGTACCAATTTCGGCGATGTCTCCAAGATCCCAGGGATGAACCTCAAGCACCCTAAGGGGATCCGCGACGTCGCGGAGTGGTATATGAGCCTTAGCCTGCGCCCGGGCTACGTCTATGACGTCTTCGAGCGCCAGTGCGAGATCGGGTTGCGCAACTTGGCTGCAGTCCATCAAGCAGTTGGGGACAAGATCACAGCCGTGCTCATTACTACGACCGATTTTGGCGCTCAACAAGGCCCGTTTGTCTCACCCAAGACCTACCGGGACCTGTTCAAGCCTTTTTATACCCGAGTAAATACGTGGGTCCACGAGAACACCAAGTGGAAGACCTTCATCCACTCCTGCGGGTCGATCTGGCGCTTGCTCGATGACATCGTCGACTCGGGCTTCGACTTGCTGAACCCGGTGCAGACATCAGCGGCTGACATGAGCCCTGAGTCCCTGAAACAGCGTTTCGGTGACCAGGTCACGTTCTGGGGCGGCGGTATCGACACGCAAAGAACACTCCCCTTAGGAACTCCGGCGGATGTGCGGGCCATGGTGCGAGAGCGGATGCGCGTGTTCGGTCGGGGCGGCGGGTTTGTGTTCAACGCGGTGCATAATGTGCAGGCCGACGTCCCGACCGAGAACCTGGTTGCGCTGTTCGAAGCGGTAAGGGAGTTCCGTGGGTACCCGCTGGGCTAAGCCAACCGAGGCTCGGGCACGGACCACGACAGAGGAGGGACCAGCGTGCTGAGTTCACGTGAACGAGTCGAGGCTGCGCTCAGCCATCGTGAGGCGGACCGGGTGCCAGTGGACCTCGGCGGGACCACGGTCACCGGGATCCATGTAAGTTCCGTTTACCAGCTCCGGCAGGCCTTAGCCCTCGACCCTCCGGGCACACCCGTACGGGTGATAGAGCCGTTCATGATGCTCGGCGAGGTCAAGCCCGACCTGCTCGATGCGCTCGGGGTCGACACGGTCCGGGTGGGTTTGCCTACGAACATTTACGGCTTCCGCAACGATGGGTGGAAGCCGTGGACCACGTTTGACGGCACTCCCGTGCTGGTGCCCGACAAGTTCCCAACAGACCCGGACCACAACGGCGTCCTGTTGATGTACCCCCAGGGCGACCGTTCCTCCCCGCCGTGCGCCCGCATGCCTAAGAGCGGCTTCTATTTCGACGCGATCACCCGCCAGGACGAGCTTCAAGACGAGCGTATGGACCCGAGCGACAACATGGAGGAGTTCGAGCCGATCAGCGCCGAGGCTCTGGTCCACCTCCGCGCTGAAGTGGAACGGCTGGCGCCGACGGGGCGAGCATTGGTGGGAGGGTTCGGCGGGATGAGCTTTGGCGACGCGGCCCAGGTCTCCGGGCCGAGGCTGCGCCATCCCCGGGGCATCCGTGACCTTGCCGAATGGTACATGAGCTACGTCACTCGTCCTGAGTACATCGCCGAGGTCTTCGAGCGCCAGTGCGAAATCGGCCTTGAAAACCTGTCGAAGATCTATGACGTGGTCGGGAATGCCATCACCGCCGTCATGGTCACTGCGGCTGACTTTGGTGCCCAGAACGGCCCACTCGTGTCCTCCAAGACCTACCGGCGCCTTTTCCAGCCTGTGCACGCGCGCGTGAACGACTGGGCCCATTCTCACACCCAGTGGAAGACCTTCATCCACTCGTGCGGGTCGGTGTGGCGCCTGCTGGACGACATCGCCGACGCCGGGTTCGACGTCCTCAACCCCGTGCAGACCTCGGCCGCCGATATGTGCCCGACGGGCCTCAAAGACCGGTACGGAGGCCGCCTCACGTTTTGGGGCGGGGGCATGGACACTCAGCAGGTACTGCCCTTCGGCACGCCAGGGGATGTGCGGGGCATGGTCCGCGACCGGATGCGGATATTTGGGCAAGGTGGTGGTTTCGTCTTCAGCGCCGTTCACAACATCCAGGTCGGAGTGCCGGTGGCCAACCTGCTGGCCCTGTTCGAGGCCATCGATGAATACCGCACTTACCCGATAGCGGCGGTGTGACCCCCCGGGCCATCGACAGCCAGTCGGCTCCTTGGGGCGGCCTGACCGGCGTGTCCTGCCCGCCGGGGACGACGGTGTTCTGTGCCGCGGTCGACACGGCAGGCAGCGCCCTGACCGCGACCGCGGCGTTCTCCGGCTAGTCCTACTCGGGGGGCCCAAGTCGGGACGTTGTGACAAGTGGAAGTCGCCTTATCATCGCGGTG
>PMWT01000217.1 GCA_003166025.1 Acidimicrobiaceae bacterium
AATGTGCCGTCGTTGCACACGCCAATTGTGCCCGGCTCACTGGTAGCCAGGAGAAGTTAGGCTTTGCCGGCGTCAAGGTCACGGGCCGCCAAGCTCGTGCTGGCGGGCGTACTGGGGGCGGCCGGGATGTGCTGTCCTATCGGGCCGGCTGGAGCGGGCTCGCCGGCCGGTCCCGCAACGACCGTGGCGGCGCCGAGCACGCCCAACCTGATCGCCAATAGCGACTTCAACCCATCGCCCCCCTATCTCGCCTACAACATCGAGTACTTTTATTCTGAGGCGTATTACCGCTCGGTCCACCAGACGGGGCCGACTTTCCCGGGGTGGGCAGTGGGCGCCGCCTCGAACGCAGACTGGGGCGGGGTTGGCGACGACCATTTGCTGATCACGCCGCCAGACGGCTCACCCCAAGCGGTCATCTTGTACTTCGACGGCGCTGGCACCGTCAGCCAGACGGTTAGAACGGTCCCGGGGGCGACGTACCTTTTGTCGTGGTACGGGACCGGGTACCCCCACGGCCCCGGCATGACCAAGGTCATGGATGTTTCATGGGACTCCAATGTCGTGGCCTCCCCGTCGTACGACGTCAGCGGGCATACGATGGCTGACCCGGGATGGAGGTTGCAGCACCTGGTGGTCACCGCCACTTCACCGGCCTCCACGGTCGAGTTCACCGATGCCAGCACGCCACCCAGCGTTTATGCGTCCATGGTAGGTAACGTCTCGTTGGCTGGCGACGCCAAGCTCTATCTCCCCACTATTGCCACCGTTGCCCCCACGGGCAAGCTGGTGGCCATCGTCCGCGACGCCAACCAGGAACCGCTGGTCGACCCCAGCCTGGTGGTCAAGCTTTACGGCACTTACAACGCGACCCCGTCTGGAGCGCCAACCGCCCAGTTGTTAGCGAGCGGGAACGTGCTCAATGGCCAGGTCGTCCTCCGGCTCCACCTCCCTGGAGCGGCCCACACCTTTCCTGCCTATGCCACTCTGACCGGGCCTGGGTTCATCCCCGACACCTTCCACCTGACCATAAAGGTGAGTTAAATGCGCCAGCACCACGCTCGAGGGCCTCGGTCAACGGCTACGCCCTTCTTTAGCACCCGTGCCCAGGCCTGGCTACGTCGCTCCATGGCAGCGCGACGGGGCGCCATGAGCGTGGTGGTTGTACTGGCATTGCTGGGCAGCGTGGGCCTGGAGCCTGTTGGCGCTGCGGGGGCGAGCGGTCCGGATCCCAGCCTGGTTGGTATTTGGAACCTTGGGGGGACGAGTGTCACGATCTCCATCGGCGGCCAAAAGGCAATTGACCCGCTCTGCGAACCTGACATGTACTGCATCACGACGCCCAATACAAGCAGTATGGGGGGCATTTTCTTTGCCGAGGACATTTCCCTGACCGCAAACGGAGCAGGGAACTGGGTCTACACCTGCATTGGTTGCACAGGCTGGGAGACCATCACGGGCCATTTCACGGGCAGCACCAAATTCACGGGCAAGGCGGTCCCCGGTCCGACTAACCCGTTCGGGAAGCCACTCCCCTACAGTGGTTATAAGACCACCAATCTGCTCCCGCCGTCAATGTCGCTCTCGATCTCGCCGCAGTCGAGCACTCTCGCAGTCGGCGAGATCCTCAACCTGACATTGACCGTCAAGGCCGGCCCGGTTAATTTGACGAACGTAAGCATAGGGGGCAGCGGCTCCAAAACCACTTACCATGGGCTGGACCTCTCGCCGACGTACGTTGCCACCATATCGCAGTTTCCGTCTGACCTAAGCGGCTTTGCTCTAGCCGCGTTCGCGTCGCGAAAGTTCGCGTTCCGTCTGACCGGTGCCAAAGCGGGGACAGTGAAGATCACAGCATTCGCCACGGCGAACAGTGCGCCTGGCGGGACGCACGGGTCGGCAGAGGCGCAGCTTAGTGTTGGTGATATCTCGGATTACACCCTAAATATTCAAGCATCGATCCCCCAGAGCATAATCGTTGACCCTTCGAGCGCAGCCCGTTACAACACCACTTCTGACAACGGGCCAGAGGGATATAACCACGATGTTCCTTTCCTCAAGGCACTAATGGGCCCGGAGCTCGAGTACCCGGAATGTCTTAGCCCTTCGGAGGTCCGAGAGGACACGGAAAAGAAACTTCCGGCAGAGTGGTACAGCTACTACCTGGGCAATACCACGTTGGCCAAAGTGACGATCCCGTTACAATGGGACGAGAGCGCCCAAGAGGTGACCCTTAACGGCGGCCTGGACTGGAAAGAATATGACCTGACCCGGGTGTTCAAGTACAGGATAGGCCATCTCGTGTACCCGCCGCCCGGCAAAGGTGCGCGGGTCCCAATTGTCGTGTACGACACGCCCCAGGAGGAGTGCGAAGAGACGGTCCCGGTCAGGATGCTCGTGGCAGTCGTTCCCGGGGGAGACTACCTGGCGATGGCTAGAGGTCTGTCAGTCAGTGACTTCACCATCATTACGGCCTGGGAGTTCCCCGGCGCCCCCGCCGGGGCGATAGTTAATCCAGAGCCCTCGCTCGTCGCGACCTTGGCCAAAAAGGCAACCACGGAACTGGAGGCCCTCTTCGGCCCTAGCGTGGTTTCTCTGTTCGACCGTATCAGTGAGGCCCATGAGGTCTACGAGGAAAATACTCCAGCGGTTATAAAGTTCGCGGTAGAGTTCGGGATCAGCTACTTTCTCGCCGCTGGCGTCGTGGCCGCAGTCGCCAAGGTGCCCGCGGTGCTCGCGAACGGGTACTCATTTCTACGCGGGGGCGTAGAGTTGTCCGCTGCAACACTAGCTGAGGTTGAGGAGCTCGGTGGCCTGTTCCATACCGCAGGAGAGGGCGCACATACCGGCCATTCCGTCTACGAGATCCTGGAAGGACTCGAGCAGTTCGAAGGCTACCTAGACAGAATAGGCGGCGCTTATCCGATAATGTCAGCAGTGATCCGGGGCCACTTCAGCACCGAGTACGGTGAGGGGCCCGACGCTGGAGTACCGCAAAAGACCTTGTTGGCGGTCTCGGTGCACACCACGAAGTTCCCCAACATTTGGCTCACGGTCAGCCGGAAGACGCAGGCTGCGGCCACGGGGTCTTCGGTCCACCCGTTCAACGGTGTCCTGCCGTGGAGCGGCCAAACGGGGGGGCAGGTGGCCGTAGACAACCCGTTCGGGGCCAATCCCGCCGGTCTTGTTAACGGCTCTGAGAACAACGGCCACGATTACTTGAGCGGGGAAGAAGCAGTGGACGAGCTCGTCAACGAAACGGGACAAAATCCGGCCGTGGAATCGAGCATCAGGTACCACGCCAACCTCGTATCAGGGTACCCTGCTGAGGAATCGGAGGCACCCACACCGTATTGCAACTCCGACGGCAAGGATCTCACTGGCAGTGAAGCAATCATCTGCTGGTTGATAACTGACGGCCCAGGGCCTAACGACCATAGGGCATAGCAACAATGACTGCCCCGCGCGCCCCTCGCATAGACAGTGAACACGTCCGCTAACCAGCTAAAGCCCCAGGTCCCCGGGCGTGTGGCCCACGCCCTTGCTGGCTACCTGCTCCACACCGAGGCGGGCCAGATGCAAAGAGCTGGCCTTCTCCGCATTGCGCAGGTACGCCCGGGACCACAACCTGCGGCTCGTCGACGTCGCCGAAGGTATCATACGTGCCGGGTGAACCAGTGGACCTTGCTGATCGGGTACCAGTTCTGCTCACCCTCGCCGCTCATCCCGACGAGCGTAGAGCCAACGGGACCTGGCGGGACAGGGGCATCGCTCCGGGCCGCAACCACAAACGCCCCCGACCACCGCAAGGTCTTAGCGGGGTCTTATGCGAGAGCCCGCGATAGGGCTCCTGACCAGCAGTTTTCCCTGGGAGGAGGTCCTAAAGGCCTTCCTGCCTCCTGCGCTGGAACTCGGGGACGCCGCCGCCCCCGACGCTGTGCGCCAGCACCGGCGGGGGGAGGGGAGCATCGCTACTTTGCCATTGGGGAGAGCCCCGGGCCCCTCCACCCTCTCAGGCACCTCGCTTCCAGGTCGGGCTGCTATTGCTATACGTGTTGCTATAGGCCTGTGACGAGGATCCGTGCAGGATCCTGAACGGCTGAGGTCAGCCGGCTGTCCGGAGCGGTCGTAGCCGTCCGCCCGGCGCTCGGTTTGTGGTTCGGTATCGGCCTTGCAGGTTGATCGTGGGGCGGCCGAGGGGTGAAAGCCGGACGACGTCGGCGGGGTCGGGCTCGTGTCCGTTGGCGGCGAGGTGGTCGAGGGCGGCTTGGATGTAAACGGTCTGCCAGAGCACGATCACGTTGACCATGAGACCGAGGGCGCCCAGCTGGTTCTCCTGACCCGTCTGGTAGTGCTGGCGTAGCGCGCCCGCCGTGGAAGATGTCTCGGGCGAGGCTGTTGCGGCTCTCGCCCGGTCAAGGATAGGTTGCCGCAGACAGGGGGACTAGTCACTTGGTGCAGCCAAGCGCCCCCTTCCGGGCCGCTGCCAGGTAAGTGCGAAGATTCAGCATCCCACTCCTCTATATCGCTAAGCTGAGTTGCTAAAGCAAGGTTTATGACGACGGGACAGGCCCTTGACCAGGCAAGATGTGGCTCGCACTCACCGTAGGGCAGCCCCAGTTGTCGCGCGAGCGCGTCAGTCTGAGGAACGGGTGAGCCTCCACGCGCCAGCGTTTGAGGAGGTCCTGGCGGGACTGCTCAAGGTCGATCCGGAGAGGCTTGACACGGAAGATGCGCCTGACCAGGCCTCCGAGAGTTCCTGACATGGCCACGCTCGGACCCATGGGTCGTCATTCAGGGACGAACCTGGCTCGTCCGGCGGCGGGTGCGGTGCTCGGAGTGGTGGCCTTGGCTGTGGGCAAATTGGGGCGCCTTTCGTCGCGCTATCTACCTCGTATGGAGTCGAGCCTCAAGGCGAGCCGCGACCGGATTGACCCGATCGCGTACCAACCGGGTGCATCGGACCTCCATTCACTGAATTTCACATTGACACCTGAGCGCGCCGCCATAGTCACACGGCATATTGAGGAGGCCAAGAAGCGCGCATCCGCCTAAGGGCATGCTCATAAGAAACCTCGGCCCCGCCGACAACATGTTGCTGGAAGCATTTGAGTGCCGTGTTTACCGTCAGCCCTGGACTGACGAGGTGCAGGCAGCGATACGAGAGGGGTTGCCAGAGCGTGTCCAAGCGGGTGCGATTCAGGCTCTCGGTCTATTCGATGAACAGACGGGCCGGCTCCTAAGTTTGATCGCATGGACTGTTCCGAACCAGGAGATTTGGGCCGTCCAAGCACTCGCTACAGCGACTGGCTTCCACGGTCGCCAGCACGGCGCAACGCTCAAGGGTGAACTACTCAAGCGTGCTTGGGCCCAGGACTGTTACGCAGTGACTTCCCTGGTGCACCGGGATAATGAGGCCATGCTGGCCATAAATAAGCGGTTCCAGGCCCACATCGAGCTTGACCCAACCGACCCGTACAGGAACACGATGCTTTGCACCATCATCCGGCCTGAGCGGCCTTCGTCGCCCGGTAAGTGATGCCTCATTGGCCCGAAGCCGACTGCACACTAGCGCTTAGCAGCGGTCCTTCTGGGCAGGCTGGGCGACGTCTCACAGCCCAGTGCTAATTTTGTCGTCGTCCGTTCAGAAGGGGCTGGTCCTGCTTCGCGCTGCCCGCCTCGGCGCTGACGAGCGGTCAATCGCCTTGAGCCGGTTGATGGAGCAAGAGGAGGAGATGTGCTGCCGTCGGCCAAGCTAGCTAGCCATTATCGCGAGTTTGGTCCTGAGCTTGGGATGGCCACCACCAGGGGAGGCTACCACAAGTGATGCATAA
>PMWT01000072.1 GCA_003166025.1 Acidimicrobiaceae bacterium
CGTTGGTCGGCTCGTCCAGGAACAGGACATTGGGCCGCCGGGAGACCACCAGGAGCAGCTGAAGCCGCCGTCGCTCCCCGCCGGAAAGGTCGCCCACCCGGGCGAAGGGCAAGTCATCGGCAAACAGGAACCGGCGCATCAGATTGATGTTGTCCACCGAGCCCGGCGTCCCGTGCGGACCGGCGACGAGGTCCCTGACTCGCGCCTCCAGGTCGAGAGTTGCTCCCAGCTGGTCGTAATAACCTACGACCACCGTCGGCCCGACCTCGACCGTCCCCGTGGTGGGCGTGAGCCGTCCAGCCAGGATGTCGAGCAGGGTCGACTTCCCGGTACCGTTGGCACCCACGATCCCTAGGCGTTCGCGCCTCCCGATCGAGAGATCGACGCCGGACAGCACTGGTGGCCCATCGTCGTAATGGAACCCGACCCCCCTGCATTCGATCACCTTGTCACCGAGGCGTGGGAGGTCGTGGCCCACCTCGATCTCAGCAGAGGCGACCGGGGCGACCGCAGCGCCCTCGATCAGCCGGACGGCCGTATCAATGCGGGCTTTGGGCTTGCGCGACCGGGCTTTCGCCCCCCGTCGCAACCAGGCCAGCTCGCGCCGAGCGAGATTGCGCCGGGTCGATTCGGCTGCCGCATCCCGCTCTTCTCGTTCGGCCTTCGCTGCCAGGTAGAGCTCGTAGCCACCTTCGTGCACAAAAGCCTGGCCCCGGTCGAGCTCCAGCATCCGGGTGGTGAGGCGGTCAAGCAGGTGCCGGTCGTGAGTAACCAGGACCAGCCCTCCCCCGAAGCTCAAGAGCCGTTGCTCCAGCCAGGCCACCGCCGGCAAATCGAGATGGTTGGTGGGTTCGTCGAGGACCAAGAGCTCTACAGGATGGGCAAGTACCCGAGCAAGGGCCACTCTTTTCCGTTGCCCGCCGGAGAGCGTGGCCACGTCGTTGTCGATCTCGGGGCCGACACCGAGACGGCTCAGGGCAGCTTCGGCCTCCCACCCTTGGCCGACGGCAGTCCTGACAGTGCCGGGGAAGAGCTCTGGCACCTGCTCGAGAAAACCCACGCGTGAACCCCGGCCCCTACGGACGTGACCTTCCTCCGGCTCGTCGACGCCGGCCACGATCCGCAGAAGTGTTGATTTTCCCGTGCCATTTATGCCGACCACCCCGATCCTGTCACCTTCGGAGACGGTGAACGAAAGGCCTTCAAAGAGCACTCGGCCGACTCGGCGGACCGCCACCTGTTCCAGATCGACGAGGACGGTCACAAGGCCGTCAGGCTACCGGCACTTGAGCGGTGTCGTCCGGGCCGATGAACCGTTCTCAAGAGGCTCAGCGCAGGCCCAGCTCCCTTAGCGAGGTTTCTATCTCTACCATCTGTGCTGCGCCGAGAGGGCCATGGGTAATAGCACCCGCATTCTCTTTGGCCTGAGCGACGGTGCGGATACCGGGGATGGGCACGAAGGCCTCGCTACGGGCAAGCAACCACGACAACGATCCCTGGGCCAGGCTGCGGCCACCGGAGGTGAGCGTGCCCCGGATGCGTTCGAGCGCGTCAAGCGAAGTGGCTTCCTTCCCGCTCTCGAAATCAAAGTTGCGCCTCACGTCGTCAGCGCCAAAGCTCGTCTGGCGGCTGAACTTTCCGGTGAGAGTGCCCATGCCCAGCGGACCGCGGTTCACACCGGCCAGGTGGTGCTCCTCGATCACGTCCACGACGGCGGCGTTGTCGTCGATCACGTTAAAATGGACCTGGGCGGCGGCGCAATGCGGACTATGGGCGAAGATGGCGATCCGAGCCGGGTCGTCGGTACTCCATCCGAACGACCTGATCTTGCCGATATCGACAAGACCTTCGAGGGTCGCCACGACGTCCTCGGCCTTGTCGAGGTCATAGTCACCCAGGTGCAACTGGTAAAGGTCGATGAAGTCGGTCCCAAGCCGGTCGAGGCTGGCGTCACACTGGGCACGAACGGAGCCGGCGGATGCGTCCCGGTCCGTGGCCTGACGGGTTGCCTCGTCGAATAGGTTCCCAAACTTGGTGGCGATCACTACCTGGTCGCGCCGCCCGGCGAGTGCCCGGCCGATCACCCGCTCACTATGGCCGGCCCCATAGATATTGGCGGTGTCGAAGAAGGTGATCCCGGCCTCGAGGGCAGCGTGGACCGCCGCCACGGACTCGTCGTCGTCTACTTCGCCCCAACCGATCGGGTTCCCGTCCCGGTACGCCGGCCCGCCGATCGCCCACGCCCCGAAGCCAACCGGGCTTACCGAGATCCCACTACGGCCCAGCGCCCGTCGTTGTCCCTGCCCTGCTGGCTCCTGCGTGGTCGCCTTGGCGGTCTCGTCGCTCACGACCGGCCCGGCCAAGCGACTACAGGGCTCTTAGCCAACTCGTCGCGCTCGGTCCCGACGGCGGCAGGGCCTTGGACGTTGTGGCCCGGGACCGCAGTACTCCTCAGATGCTCCGCGATGTCCGCCATCTTCGGTACAAGACTGGCACTCAAATGTTTGGTCCCTTCAGCAAAGAGCATGACATAGCTTTTCACGCTGGCAACTAGGTCAGCGACAACTCTAGTGCCGTCCGACGCACGCCCGTCCCCAACCGGCAACGATCACCCTGGTCTTGCCCGGTCCGGCGGACGACCGAGCCCGGCTCACTCCTCGACCAGTACGACCTTGGCCAGGCAACGGCGCTCATGATGCTTGCCGCCGCAGACCTCGGTATATGACCCTGCCTACCTCACCGAGGAAGGCTCGCCGGCCGGGACACAGGCAACGCCGGCCGGACATAGGCCGCTCTATGGGCAATCATGGTGTAGTGGATGCTGGGCTTACGCCTGCCTTGAGGCCGAGCGGCCGTAATCGCTGCGCCTTGAACGGCGAAGAAGTGCCGCGGTGGCGAGGCGTGCTGCACGCGCTGGCACTTCTGGTAACGCTCCCGGCCGTGGCAGCCCTGCTATGGCGACACGGGCCCGGCGGTGGCTTAGTGGTATACGCCGTGGGGTTGATCGGGCTGTACGCGGTGAGCTCGAGCTACCACCTGGCAGCTTGGTCCCCTGCTGGGCGCCGGCGTATGAGCCGGGCCGACCACGAGATGATCTTTGTCTTCATCGCCGCCACCGCCACCCCGTACTGCTTGCTTGGCGTGCCCGGCGAGTTCTCGGATGTCGTGCTGGGGTCTTTCTGGCTCGGGGCCTGCCTTGGTGCCCTGGCCGTCGTCACCCGCTTTGAGAGGAGCCGCCGCTTCATTTCCGCGGCGTACCTGGTGCTGGGGTGGCTGGCGCTGTTCACTTTCCCCGAAGCGGTCCAGCGCCTCGACGTTGGGCAGCTGTTGTTGCTCGGGGCGATGGGGTGCCTCTACACGATGGGCACCGTTGTCCAAGCGAAGAGGTGGCCCAACCCTTCGCCAAGGTTGTTCGGGTACCACGAGGTCTGGCACGCCATGGTCGTCCTCGCCAGCGCCTGCGGCTTCGTCCTGATCTGGTCATTTGGAGCGTAAACGAGTTACTCGGGACGGTACTCCCGTTTCCCCGTGCTCGGGTCGTACCAGACGCGCATCCTTCGGCCCGTCTCAGGGTCGATGAAGACTTCGCCCGTCGGCTGGGACGCGCTGCTGTCGCCGACGCCCTTCCGCTTGCCTCGGTAACGGTCCCAGCCGAAGAGCGCTATGACGGTCCCCGCGATCACGACAACGAGCACGACCCATTCCACGACGCTCATGGAGGCCCCTCAGCCCTGCGCGCTCGTGTTCGGGGCAACCGGTGGCCACTCCACCACCCGCGCGGTGCCGTAAGCCACGATCTCGCTCATGCTCCTGCCCATCTCGGTGGAGTCGAAGCGCATCATTGTCACGGCGTTGGCCCCCATGGCGGCAGCATTCTGCACCATGCGGTCGAGAGCCTGGCGCCGGGAATCTTCGTTGAGCTTGACGTACGACCGGATCTCGCCGCCGGCAAGGCTTTTGAGAGCGGCCGCGATGTTGCCACCGAGGCTTCGGGACCGGACGGTGAGGCCAAACACCTGCCCGATGGTCTTCACCACCTGGGCCTCGGGTATGTTCTCGGTCGTGGTGACGATCATCGGTCGCGACGTAGTGAGGTCCTGGGTTGGTGCCTGCATCGAACTTCCTCCCTTTACATGAGGTGCCGCCACAATGGCTGGCTATCAAAGTGATATCACTTTTTGCGGACGACGTCAAGCCCAACAGTCGCTGGTGGTCAACTCGGGCGTAGGACGGGCTCCCGGCGGTTCTGGAACCTGTCAACGTTGTCGATCGGGGCATAACTCGGTCGTCGTACTAGGTAGGCGGCCCCCCCGAGGGGGCCGACAACGAGAGGAGCATTTCATGGCTGAGTACCTGATCCTTATTTACGGTGAAGAGGCTGCCTTCGCCGAACCCGGCCCCGAGACAATGAACCAGATGATGAAGGGCCATCAAGTCTTCGGTGAGCGCAACGCCGCCGCGCTTCGGGGTGGTAACGCCCTGCAGCCGACCGCTACGGCAACATCGGTGCGGCCGGATGCCTCCGGGGGGTTCGTCGTTACCGATGGCCCGTTCGGCGAGACGAAAGAGGCTCTCGGTGGCTACTACCTGGTGGAAGCGGCCGACCTGGACGAGGCCATCCATTTGGCAAAACAGGTCCCCATGCCGTTCGGCGGGGTTGAGGTCCGGCCAATCAGGACCTTCGACTGAGCGACAACCGTCGACTGGTGGACGCATCAGTCGAAGCCGCGGTCGCTGACGCACACCGTCGCGAGTGGGCCTTTGTGCTCGCGGCAACGGTGCGCGTCACCGGCGACATCGACCTGGCCGAAGAATGCGTCCAGGATGCCTACGCCCGGGCCTTGGCCACCTGGTCCACCAGCGGGATCCCGTCCAGGCCTGGCGCGTGGTTGACCACGGTGGCCGGCCGCCGCGCCATAGATCTGGCTCGCCGTGGCTCCAGGCACGACCGGGCCCTGCCCTTGCTCGTCGAACGTGTGCCGCCCCTCGGCCCTGAGGAACTGAACGAGAACATACCCGAGATCATCGACGACCGTCTGCGGCTGATATTCACCTGTTGTCACCCCGCCATCGCCATCGAGGCGCAAGTCGCGCTAACCCTTCGCCTGGTTTGTGGCCTTACTACAGCCGAGGTAGGCCGAGCGTTCCTGGTCAGCGAGACGACGATGGCAGCCAGGATCACACGGGCGAAGAAGAAAATTGCCATGGCCCGCATCCCTTATCGAGTGCCGCCCATCGAGGAGTTGCCCTCCCGCGTTCACGCTGTGCTCACCGTCGTACACTTGCTGTACACAACCGGGCACACGTCCCCTGCCGGTGCCGACCTGGTTCGCAGCGACCTCATTGAGCGTGCCCATGACCTCGCCCAATTGCTAAGGGAGCTGCTGCCAGGAGATGCAGACGTCGCCGGCCTGTTGGCTCTCATCCTTCTTACGGACGCCCGGCGGGCGGCGCGCCTGGGCGACGACGGTCGCCTCGTGCTGATGGCCGAACAAGACCGTTCCCGATGGGACCATGCCGCCATCCGTGAGGGGGTCGACCTCGTACGCGAAGCGCTACGGCACCGCCCGCCCGGGCGTTTCGCACTGATGGCCGCGATTGCCGCCGTGCACGCGGAAGCTCCCTCATGGAACGCCACCGACTGGCACGAGATCGTCGGGCTTTACGACCTGCTGGTTGCAATGTGGCCGTCGCCCGTCGTCGCCCTCAACCGTGCCGTCGCCATTGGGTTGGCGCAAGGGCCCGAGGCCGGCCTGACCGCTCTCGACGAGCTTGCCACCGAGCCGCTCCTGGCCACATATAGTTACCTCGCATCAGCCCGCGCCAACTTCTTGCACCGGTTAGACCGGAAAGACGAGTCACGCGCCGCCTACGAAGAAGCCCTCCTTCTCAGCGAGAACGCGGTCGAACGAACCTTCTTGACCGACCGCCTCAGTGAGATCGAGGGCTCGCGATGAGCGGGCCGGATGGAGCTCGAGCCAGCTTGGGAGCCTCGGTGCTCGCCACATAGAGGAGCGATTTCCTTCGAACGGAGATGTCATGTACGAAATTCGCACGCTGGGGGTCGTTCTGCATCCCCGCCGCGATTCGGCCGAGGCCGTCAACACCATCCTTAGGTGGGCGGACGATCGAGGTGTGAAGGTCCTCGGGCTGGCGGAGGAAGTCGGCCGCCTCGGCTGCGGGGCGGTAGTGGTCCCGGCCGCGGCAATGGCAGCCCAAGCAGACTTGCTCGTAGCCATGGGTGGTGACGGCACAGTCCTGCGCGCGATGAGGCTGGCCGATGGCTGCCGTGCCCCAGTCCTGGGCGTCAATCTTGGCAAACTCGGTTTCCTGGCAGAGGTTGATATCCCCGACTTAGCCGCCGCGCTCACCGCCATCGGCGCCGGGACTTACGAGATCGAGGTGCGTACCGCCCTCGATGCCGCGATCGGGGCGCAGCGGCTCACCGCCTTCAACGATGTTGTCATCGTCCGCGTCCCGGGTGATGGCACCGCGGCTATAGACCTGTCTGTCGAGGGGCACCACTTCGTCAGCTACGCCGGGGACGCTGTCATTGTTTCAACCCCAACGGGCTCAACGGCTTACAACTTTTCTGCCGGTGGCCCGATCGTCGCCCCCTCCGTGCCCGGGATCCTTGTCACCCCTTCCTCGCCGCACTCGGTGTTCAACCGCTCCGTGATGATCGACCACAGGCACACGCTCAGCCTCGCCATTCTCCCGTCCTCGGGCCGCCTGGCCGTCGAAGTCGACGGGCTGGTCGCGACCCACGTAACAGCCGGCGACACCGTAGTACTCACCGCCCGCTCCGATGGCGCCCAGGTCGTAAGGCTCGGCCGGACGACCTTCTACCAACGAGCGCAGCGCAAGCTGGGCGTCTTCGGGTCGACCGAACTCGACACAACACCGAAATGGGGTGCCGGGCCCGAAGCCCCCGGCTTTAGCCGTGGGGAGCCAGAGCCCTGATTGGGGCGTAGCCAGTGCCGCGTTAGTTGACGGCACGCCCGTTATGCGCGGTTCAGCCGCTTAGGGCGCGAAGCCGCTGGCCGGCGGTCGCCGGGAGGTTGCCCCAGGGGGCAATGCCGGCGACGTCTCGGGTGAACCTTACGAAGAGCTCGAGGTCCTGGTCACCACTTCTTGCCAGGCTCTCCACCCCATCGAGCCACCAGGTCCATAGCTCCGAGGTGGGCGGCAAGAGGCTCTCGGCGAGGGCGTGAGCGTCCTGGACAGCCCCGTAGTCGCCCATGACCGCGGATCGTACGAACATCCGCATCTTGGGATCTGACAATGGGTTGACACTGCCCAGTACTAGTTCGAGGCCACTCGGGATGGTCCCCGTCTTCTTGCCGATGAGCGCCATATCCGCAGGCTACAGCAGCCGGCTCCCGGCCACTGGGCCGCAGGCTTCTGGCCTGGTCAGGGCGGCCCGTCCCGTGACGGACGTCCGGGTCGTTGGCGTCCCCCGAGGACAACTAATGTGGGTGCCTGCCCATGTGCGGTCACGGGACGACCGGCGTGGCCACGGCAAGGGGACACCACCGGATGATCGGAGAACGACATGGAATTGCGACGGATCGGTTCACGGCAGGTCGGAGCGATTGGCCTCGGCGAGATGCCTATGTCCATCGAAGGGCGCCCGGACGAAGCTCGCTCGATTGAGACCATCCATGCCGCCCTGGATGCGGGGATGACCCTGATCGACACGGCCGACGCTTACAGCTTGGGTGGACCGGACACGGGTCATGGCGAGACCCTCGTTGCCAAAGCGCTGTCGTCGTGGAACGGCGACCGCGACTCCGTCCTGGTCGCCACGAAGGGCGGCCATATCCGTCCCGGCGATGGCAGCTGGACAGTCAACGGCGACCCCGCTTACCTCCGCACGGCCGCCGAAGCATCGCTGCGCCGCCTGGGAGTGGAGGCGATCGGGTTGTACCAGTACCACCGGCCTGACCCGAAGGTCCCCTACGAGGCCCCGATCGGGGTTTTGAAGGAGCTCCTGGACGCGGGGAAGGTGCTCATGGTCGGGATTTCGAACGCAAGTATCGCTCAAATCGACTTGGCCCGCTCCATCCTCGGTGAGGGCAATTTGGTGAGCGTGCAAAACCAGTTCTCCCCCTCTTTCCGCTCCACCGAGGGCGAACTGCAGCACTGTGGTCAAGTCGGCATTGCGTTCCTACCGTGGAGCCCTTTCGGAGGCATTGGCAACGCCGAGGTCCTGCGCCACGACCACCCCGCGTTCGTGCAGGTCTCTAAGGACCATGGGACCTCGGTGCACCAAGTGGTACTGGCCTGGATGCTGGCCAAGGGCGACCATGTCATCCCGATCCCCGGGGCCACCCGGCCAAGCTCCGCGCGCGACTGCGCTCAAGCAGTCGACCTCAAACTCAGCGACGAGGAGCTGCACCGCCTCGACCAGGACGAGAAGTAGACTACGACCGAAGCCGGACTTGGCCGAGGTCCACCCGGTCGCCGATCATGGGGACGCCCTCTCGGCGTAGGCGCCGACGCTGTGCTTCGCCCCTGGCCAAGCTGCCGTCGGCACGTACAACTCGGTGCCATGGCAGGTCTTCTCGGGTGGTGGCCAGAACGTACCCGACAAGCCGCGGTGCTCTGGGGTCAATGTCGCCGTAGGTGCGAACGAAGCCCTCCGGTATCTCCCGCACCCGCTGGACGATGCTGTCCAGGCGAGCGCGCGAAGATGACCCTATTTCGGCCACGCCGATCTCAGTAGACGAGGTCAAGCACTCGCTCGAGCGCGGGGAACTTAGCTCTATCGCGAGCAGGCAATATTACGGTCATGACGCCGATGGCCGCCGCTCCTCCGTCAGTAAGCCAGCTGTCGCCGACCATGAGCGCCCGATCAGGGCCGACCGCGAGGTGTGAGCAGGCCGCCTCGAAGATCTCAACAGCGGGTTTGCAGATCCCATGCTCGTAGGAAAGCTCGAACGATCTAATGAACTCGTCCAGCCCGTATTCCTTGAACACGTCCCTAATGTCCCAGCCGCAGTCGCTCACGACCCCAACGCGAATTTCACGGCGCCTGAGCTCGCTGAGCACCAGGCGCGTATCAGGATAAGGCTCCCACCCCCGGGCGGAGGACTCGACCGAATAGACGAACTCGGCCAGATCGGGCGCCAGTTCATCGAGAGGCGCGAGCAGCTCGAGCCAGTGCCGTCTGTGCGCCTTGGCGCTGAGGTCACGGCCTTTGGCTATCTCCGCCGGCTGGCGAGACCGTTCCCTTATCACTTCCCAGGTCCGAGCAAAGGCGGCGTCGTCCACGTCCACATCGAATGCTTTGCGGAACTCGGCGGTACATACCTGTGCCGGCTTGGTGTTGAACAGAGTGTGGCCGAAGTCGAACAACACGGCGTCGAAACTTCTCACATCGTCGATCCTAGGCTCCCTCGGTCAGGCGAAGGCGGTCCGGCCGAAGGCGACCCGACCGAGCCAGATCTTCGCGGGTAGTTCTTGTACCCTCGGGGTACCGAAGGCCATGGGCCTCCCATGACAAAAGGCCCCTTCGCCTCGGTCCCAAGAACCGGTACCAAAAAGGGAGTCGCCGTGACGCAACGCGCTGTAGAGATCGAGGCCGCAGACGGGACCTGCCCGGCCGCGCTCAGCATTCCCGCGGGAGAGGGCCCCTGGCCGGCAGTGCTCATGTTCCCCGACGCCGGGGGGATGCGCGACGTCATGCGGCAGATGGGCGAGCGGCTGTCAGGTCTGGGCTATGTGGTCCTGGTGCCCGACGTCTACTACCGCAACGGGCCCTACGACCTGGGCGACATGCGCACCGCGTTCTCGACAAAGGGGACCGCGGACAAGATCATGGGCATGATGCGGGGCTACACCGTGGACATGGTGGTGCGCGACGCTCGCGCCTTTGTCAACTACCTCGCCTCGCTGCCCGAGACAAAGCCAGGCCCCGTCGGCACCACCGGCTACTGCATGGGCGGCCGGCTCTCGCTCATCACGGCGGCGAACCTGGACGAGCGCATCGCGGCAGCAGCCTCGTTCCACGGTGGGAACCTCGCCAAGGCCGACGACCCTGACAGCCCACACCACAAGGCCAGGGCCATCAAGGCCTCCGTGTACGTTGGAGGGGCGATCGAGGACCAGTCGTTCACCGACGAGCAAAAAGGCCTGCTGGAGAAGTCCTTGAGCGAAGCCGGGGTCACCCACACCATCGTGACCTACGACGCCCACCACGGCTTCGCCGTCCCCGACAACCCGACCTACGACCCAGCCGCCGCCGAGCGCCACTGGAAGGCCACGGAGCAGTTCTTCGCGTCCGTCCTCGCGGTGTCACAGCCCTAAGGTCCGCTGACGTGCAGGCGGGGGCACTGGCCCGGCGGTCTCTGCCTGCACTCAAGATTGTCGTGGGCGGGAGGCCTAAAGGACGAGAGGCGGAAAATCCAGGATGGAGGACAGGATGTGGGTATGTGGTGCTCGTTCGAGCTCAGCCCGGCCATGACTGCCGGTTAGGACACCCACGACCGCCGACGCCCCCGCTCGGTACCCGCTCCATAGGTCGTTAGCCGTGTCCCCGACCACGGCAACCTCGCGGACGTCGTCGACGCTCGTTCGCAACGCCGCCGTCAGGACCATGTCTGGGTACGGTCGTCCCCGCACGGCCCCGCTGGGGGCAAGGGCAAAGTCGACGAGACTGTGCCAACCCAGGTGCTCGATGATCGCCTGCTGGACCTCCGGGCTGAACCCGGTGGTCAGGCAGACTGTGGTTCCCGTTGCCCGCAGGTCAGCCAGGACTTGGGCGGCCCCCGGGATCTCGCTGACCTCACCGTTCTTCATGGCTTGGTCCATAGCCGCGGCAAAAGCTGCCAGAGCTTGGTCGACGCGTTCTTCGCTATCGAGCAAGTGCCTGAAGACCACGGCCTTGGACAGGCCCATGGTCTCCAGGGCATAGCCCATGGCGTGGTCAAGCGCGGGCCCTTCGGTACCGACTGCGCCCAGGGCACTGTGAAAGGCCTTGAGCACGGTGCCGTCGTCGTTGATCACCGTCCCTGCCATGTCGATGCAGGCCAGGCGGATCCGGTTCGGGGCGGATCCCTGGTCGAGCGAAGCGAGCCCAGTTCCCATAGCGGCGATAGTAGGTGATGCTAAACGATGCCGGTCATGGTCGCACGGGCGCCAACCGTTGTTAAGGCCACCGTCGAGAGAATTCATTGGACCGCAATGTTTTGTTCATCACTGTCGACCAGTGGGCCCTGGGACCACGCGCCGCGCCGTCGGCAACGGAGTGAGCGTTGGCAACAAGATGGTACCGAATATTCATTTGGACTGCGCCATCATGTTACGTTTTCTTCAACATTGACGCCTACTGTCCGCTGCAGTGGTCACCCCGGTCCGCCGCTCTGCCCAGGCGCCAAGCTGAAATAAAACAGCCCCGCCTTTAGGGTAGGTCGGTTTGCACGGTGGCGCCACGACACGGCATGGCGCGCTCTTCTTCGCGCGCCCGAACCCATCTGAGGAGAGACGTACGTGAGAGTAAAAAACAGCCGTCGCCCGGGAGTACGTACGGCTTCTGCAGCAACTGCCCTGGTCTGCTGTGCCGCCACCGCGGTGATGTCCGGTACCAGCCCGGCGAGCGCAGCAGCAAACAACTACTCGACGGCCACCTCCGTGGCGGCCTTCGGCGGCATGAGCGGCCTCGTCACCGCCGCCAAAGCCGAGGGTGCCCTCAATGTGATAACCCTCCCAGACAACTGGTGCAACTATGGCGCCATCATCAGTTCGTTCCAGAAAGAGTACGGCATCAAGATCACCAGCGAGAACCCCGAGGGCTCGAGCCAGGACGAGATAAACGCCATGGTGCAGCTCAAGGGCCAGAGCCGCGAACCGGACGTCCTGGACATGGGCACGCCCTTCGCCATCAAGGCCGACCAGGAGCACCTGCTGGCGCCTTACACAGTCTCCGAGTGGAGGGACATCCCCGCCGCTCAGCGGGCCAGTGACGACACTTGGTGGGCGGACTACGGCGGTTACGTGGCCATCGGCTACAACTCTGCCGTGGTGAAGACCCCGCCCACGTCGTTCAAGGATCTCCTAAGGCCGGTCTACAACCACATGGTCGGCATCAACAACAGCCCGACCGTGGCCGGCGCCGCCTTCGCCGCCGTGTTTGCTGCCGCCTTGGCCAACGGTGGCTCGTTCAACAACATCACGCCCGGTATCAACTACTTCGCCAAGCTCAACACCGAAGGCAACTTCGTGCCTGTCATTTCCGGGCCGTCCACAGTGCAGAGCGGTGCCACCCCCATCGTTATATGGTGGGACTACTTGCAGAAATCCGAAATCCAGGCCGAAGTCAAGACCTGGAAAGTCGTGATCCCGACCGACGGCGTCTACGCTTCCTACTACGACCAGGCGGTATCAGCCAACGCGCCCCATCCCGCGGCCGCGAGGTTGTGGGAGGAGTACCTGTACTCCGCGGCGGGCCAGAACCAGTGGCTCCAGGGCTCCTGCCGCCCTATCGAGCTGTCCACCATGGTTGCCAACGGGACCGTCGACGAGACGGCGTTCAAGCAGCTCCCGTCCGTACCCACGGGCTTCAAGGGCTACCCGACGCAGACCGAAGTAACCAACGCCGAGGATGTAGTCGCCAAGGACTGGGCAACCGACGTTGCCACCACGTAACGAGCCCGCGCTAACGGGGCCCATGCAGTTCGGGACGAGGGCCCGGGCCTTGAAGGCCTGGGCTCCTCTCCTGCCGTTTGCCGCTTGGATGTTGCTGTTCCTCGGCATACCGGCCGTTGCCGTGGCTATCGGCGCCTTCGAGAAATCGACGGGCAGCGGCCTAACGATGGCCAATGTGAACACCGCCACCACCGGCGTTTACCTGTTGGGGTTCAAGAACTCGCTGAAGATGGCCCTGGTGACATCCATAATCCCTGGGATCGCGGGGACGTTCCTGGCTTATGCCATCCACACCTCGCGGGGGACGGTCCTGCGCCGTCTCGTGGTCACCGCATCAGGGGTCCTGGCCAACTTCGGTGGCATACCCTTGGCCTTCTTGTTTATCGCCAGCATCGGGGCCGAGCACGCGCTGGTCAACAACTGGCTGGCGGACGTGTCCGTCCATCTTTGGCCCAGCTTCAACCTCTATACGTTCTCGGGGGTCGCGCTGGTCTACATGTACTTCCAGGTCCCTCTCATGGTCCTGGTGACCTTGCCCGCGTTTGAGGGCCTAAAAGCATCGTGGCACGAGGCGGCGGAGAACCTCGGCGCCCACACATGGCAGTACTGGCGCTATATAGGGGTCCCGGTCTTGCTGCCCTCCCTGCTCGGGTCCACGCTATTGCTCTTCGGCAGTGCCTTGTCCGCGTATGCCACCGCTGACGCCTTGACCGCCGGGACCCTGGCCCTAACCCCGCTCCAAATCGGTAGCTTCCTCAACGGCAACGTGATCGCCGGCGAGCAAAACGTGGGCAAAGCACTCGCCCTCGGCCTCGTGCTGATCGTGGCTGTCGTCATGGGACTTTATGTGCTCCTACAGCGACGGGCATCGAGGTGGTTGCATTGAGCACTCAGGTACTGGGCGCGGGAGTGGCCCAAGATTTGAGCATGCGGACGCCGGACGACGCCGTTCGGCGGGGCGAACGGCGCTCATGGAGGACCTTGCGGGTGTGGCGCTTGTTTATCTTCGCCGCTGCCGGCCTCTATTTCCTGTTACCGCTATGGGCGGCACTGCGTTTCAGCCTGGCCTACAACGGGACCGGCTTCAGTGCCCAGGCGTACTCAGGCCTGACTGGCCAACAGGGCTTCGGTGCCGCCATCTGGCTCTCGGTGCAACTAGCCGTGGTGACCACGGCTTTCGAGTTGGCGATCATGGTGCCGACGACCGTGTACATCCACCTGCGCCGGCCAGGGCTGCGCCGGGTCATGGACTTCGTCACCTCTCTGCCCTTGGTAATACCGCCGGTGGTCCTTATACTTGGCGTGCTGACCGTAGCCCCATCGAGGCTGAAAGCGACGCCGTTCCTGCTCGCTTTGGAGTACGTCGTCCTGGCCGTCCCGTTCTCCTACCGCGCCCTTGACGCGGGGGTGCGGTCCATAGACGTGAAAACCCTGGTCGACGCGTCGCGGTCGCTCGGGGGCGAGTGGCTGACGACGATGCGGTGCGTGCTCCTGCCCAACATGCGAGTGGCCGTCCTTTCCGCCACCGTGCTGACCGTGGCCCTGGTGTTGGGCGAGTACACCATGGCGAGCCTTGACCAGTACCAAACATTCCCAACTTGGATCGTCCTGTTCGAGGCGTCCAATTCGCACGTATCGGTGGCCGCTTCGCTCATGGCGCTGTTTTTGACCTGGCTCGTGCTGATCGCTATCTCTCTGGTCGGCCGGTCCCGCAGACAAGCTGGAGGTATGTCATGACGGCGCTTTTCCGCCCGAACCAACTGGTGCCGGGGAGCGGCACCGCGGTACAGGGGCCGGGTGGGATGGGCGAGCCCTCGCCAGGCGGGACGTCGGTGGGGCTGCGTGACCTGAGCTGCGTTTTTGGAAGCGTCAGGGCGTTGGACGGCTTCTCCATCGACATTGCCCCGGGGGAGTTCCTGGCGCTGCTGGGGCCATCCGGGTGCGGCAAGACGACGGCGCTGCGCATTCTGGCAGGCTTCGAGGCCCCGTCTGGCGGTCAGGTGATAGTTGACGGGCAGGACATCCGCAGCGTGCCCGCTCAGAAGCGCAACATGGGCATGGTCTTCCAGAGCTACAGCCTGTTCCCCAACATGACCGTGCTCGAGAACGTGGCTTTTGGCCTGCGGTTGCGCAGGGTCAGCGGCTCACAGCGCAAGACCAAGGCCATGTCGCTCCTGGACATGGTCGAACTGGCCGACAGGGCCAACCGCTACCCGCACCAGCTCTCGGGCGGGCAGCAGCAACGGGTGGCGCTGGCGCGGGCCCTGGCCATCGAGCCCCGGGTCTTGTTGTTGGACGAGCCCCTGTCGGCCCTTGACGCCAAGGTGCGGGTGCAGCTACGCGACCAGATCCGGGCCCTGCAACGCCGGCTGGCCATCACCACCGTCTTTGTGACACACGACCAGGACGAGGCGTTGTCGATGGCAGACCGGGTGGCTGTCATGCGGGGGGGCAAACTGGAGCAGGTGGCTTCTCCGGCGGAGCTCTATGACGAGCCCCAAACCCCGTTCGTGGCTGAGTTCGTCGGGACCATGAACCGCCTGCCGGGCAAGCTCGTGGGACCGGGCCGGGTTGCGGTCCTCGGGCGCGAGGTGACGGCCCGAGGCCCGGTGGCCGTCGGTAATGCCGGAAAGGATGTCGACGTCCTGGTCCGTCCCGAGGCCCTGGCTTTGGCGCCAGAGCACGGGGCCAACGGGATCGTTAGCGCGGTCACCTTCCGCGGCGCCCAGACCCGGGTTGACGTGCTCCTGTGGGCGGACATGGCGGTGAAGGTGGATGTTCCAAGCTCCCAGGGCGCCACCCTGGCTCCCGGCGCCTCCGTGAAAGTGACTCTGGCGTCCGACAACGTCTTGGTTGACGGCAAGGTTGGTGACATCTCCCTACGCCTGGAGGAGGCGTGACGGGAGTAGAGCGGACCGAGGAGGTCACCCATGAACACTCCTAACTTTTCGTACCACTGGCTCCCCTTTACCTCCAACCGCGCCTTTTCCACCAACCCCCGCCTGGTGGTCGGCGCCCAAGGCGTCCACTACGTGGACGCGGACGGTCGTCGGGTGCTCGACGGTATCTCCGGCCTGTTCTGCGTGCCCGCCGGCCACGGCCGCCCTGAGATCGCCGCCGCCTTGTCCGAGCAGGTACGCCGCCTTGACTTCGCTCCCACCTTCGAATTTGCTCACCCGGACGGCTTCACCTTGGCCGAAAGGCTCGCCCGTCTCCTGCCCGCCGGTCTGGACCGGGTGTTCTTCGTCAACTCGGGGTCAGAAGCAGTGGAGACCGCGCTGAAGGGCGCACTTGCCTACCACCGAGCCCGCGGGGATGCAGGCCGGGCTCGCTTCGTCGGGCGCGAACGCGCCTACCACGGGGTCAATTTCGGGGGCCTATCGGTTGGTGGGCTGGCCAAGAACCGTGAAATGTTCGGGCCCGGCCTGCCAGGAGTGAGCCACATGCGAGCGACGTGGTCTGCCGAGCAGGCTTTTCATTGGGGCCAGCCGAGCACCGGCGGGGAGCTAGCCGAGGACCTGCAGCGGGCGGTCAACCTCTACGGTGGCACCAGCATCGCCGCGGTCATCGTGGAGCCCATTGCCGGGTCCTCCGGCGGCGTGATCGTCCCTCCCGAGGGCTACCTCGAGCGGTTGGCTGAGATCGCCACCGCCCATGGGATCCTCCTGATCTTTGACGAGGTCATTACGGGCTTTGGGCGCACGGGCCACGCCTTTGCCTCACAGGCTTTCGGGGTCACCCCGGACATAATCACGATGGCCAAGGCGCTCACAAACGGGGCCGTCCCGATGGGCGCGGTTGCTTTCCGGCGCGGTGTCCACGACGCTGTGATAGCCGCGGGTGCAGGAGATGGGGCCGAGTTCCCCCACGGCTATACCTGGTCCGCCCACCCCTTGGCGTGCGCGGCGGCATTGGCCGCTCTGGAGATATACGAAAGCGAGGGTCTCTTCGATCGGGTGGCAAAATTGGGGGTGGGCTTCCAGGAGGCCGTGTCGGGGCTGAAGGGGGCGGGCCCGATAGTGGACATCCGGGGCTTTGGCCTCCTGGCCGGGGTCGAGCTCGAGCCTGATGGCCCCATCGGCCATCGTGGTCCCGAGGTGCTCAAGGCCCTGTTCGCCAGCGGCCTGGTGGCCCGTATGAGTGGCGACACGATAATCCTCGCCCCCCCGTTCGTCGCCAGCGAAGGCGAGATCAGCGAAACCGTCGACATCGTGCGCGCCGTAGTGGGCGCCTTGTGAGCCCACGCTCCTAACCGGGCCACGGGGACCAGGCAAGGTTACGGCACGTTAATGGCCCACATCGGTCCCAGCGAGGGCGACACCAATTCCTCTCCGGCGCGGCACAGTTGGACGACCCGACTTGGCCACCAGACGCGTCACCTGCTGGACGAGGACGAGAGGTACTTCTTGCACCAGTCCCTGTCGACGCCGTGCCTGGACGTGGTGGGACGTGCCACGGGGGCGACCCTTGTGGACTTGGAGGGCCGCGAGATCCTCGACTTTCACGGCAACAGCGTCCACCAGGTTGGCTATGGTCACCCGAAGGTGATCGAGGCCGTCAAGGCCGAGCTCGACCGCTTGCCGTTTTCCCCGCGCCGGTACACCAATCGCTCGGCGATAGCGTTGGCCCGAAGGCTGGCCGACCTGGCGCCGGGCGATCTCAGCAAGGTGCTCTTTGCCCCGAGCGGTGCGGCGGCAGTCGGGATGGCAGTCAAGCTCGCCCGTTTAGCCACCAAACGTCACAAGACCGTTTCCATGTGGGACTCCTTTCATGGCGCCAATTTGGACACGATCTCCCTGGGGGGCGAGGCGCTGTTCCGCCGTGATGCCGGTCCCCTCCTGCCCGGCGCTGAGCACGTCCCGCCGCTGGGCTTGGCTGAGCGTTTTTTCGGGACCGACGGTCTCGCCTACCAACGACTGGCCGACTACATCGACTACGTCCTAGAGGTGCAAGGTGACGTCGCTGCGGTGGTCGCCGAGCCGGTGCGCTGGACAACCGTCACCGTGCCCCCGACGGACTTCTGGGCCAGGGTGCGAGACAGCTGCGACCGGCACGGGACGTTGTTAGTTTTTGACGAGATCCCGAGTTGCCTGGGCCGCACCGGGTCCATGTTCGTGTGCGAGCAGTTCGGCGTCACCCCCGACATCCTGGTGATCGGGAAGGGCCTGGGCGGTGGCGTCATGCCCCTCGCCGCCATCGTCGCCCGGTCAGCCCTGGACCTGGGCCCCGAAGGGGCCCTTGGGCATTACACGCACGAAAAGAGCCCGCTCGGAGCAGCGGCGGCGCTGGCGACGCTGGATGTGATCGAGCAAGAGGGCCTCGTAGCCCGCGCACGCGACACCGGGCGCGTCACGCTCAAGCGCCTGGCGGCCCTTGCGGGTGGCAGCCCTATCTTGGGAAAGGTCCGTGGCCTGGGGATGTACTGGGGGGTAGAAGTCGAGCCCTGGGCGGGACGCCCACCGGCCGAAGTGGCCGACCACCTCCTTTACGCCTGCCTCGAGGGCGGCCTTAGCTTCAAGATCGGGGGCGGCAATGTGGTCACACTTTGCCCGCCCCTTACCGTCAGTTCCGACGAGCTGGAGCGTGCGCTGGGGATCTTGGGGGCAGCAGCCACAGGTCTGACCAAATGGGGACACCCCCCCNNACTTCCTATTGATCACCAACGCGTACTATGGCTCACTGCTCGGGGAGCAGTTGCGAACCCCCCGCCGAGCTTGCGCCGGGCTCAGTGGCCCGACAAATGCCCGCCATGAGCGGAGCGGCTCCGGCGCAACCCTCCCGGGTGCCTGGGCAGAGGTCTATACTCTGCCAACCCGAGCCGCCAGGCATTCTTACCAGGGGTTTTACGAGAGGGAGGGTTGCTATGAGGGGTACTGGAGCGGCTAGTCAGCTTGAGTTCGAGGTGCACAGCCCGGGGTCGTGGGAGATGGACTTGGTCCATTTTCCGCGTCCGGTAACGCGATATTGGGAGACCACGCACCCCGGGCCGTTCAAGCGTGGCTTTCGCGAGTTCACCCGCTTCTATGGGATGCTGATCGACTCGCTCGCCTACCAGTACATCCACGGCTTTTGCTACACGTCACTAGTCCCGGTTGAACGTAGCCAGGCCCCGGAGCGCTTCCAGCGGGCCGAGGAGGTTTTCCGGGGGAAGCTTTGGCGAGAACAGCTCCGCGAGTGGGACGAGACGTTCAAGCCCGCCTCGGTCCGGGCGCACCGGGAGTTGCAGTCGGTCGACCCTGGCTCACTGTCCGGGCCCGATCTCGTGGCCTACCTGACGCGTTGCCGCGACCACCACATGGAGATGATCTACCAGCACATGCGTTTCACGGGAGCCCCCTCCGTGCCGACTGGGGACTTTCTCGCCCATGTCGGGGACTGGACCGGGATGGCGGCGGGCGAACTCGTGGGCCTGTTGCGGGGAGCTGCTCCTGTGTCGGCGGGCGCCTCTGTCGAGCTTGAACGGCTGAGGACGGCCATGGCGGAGGACGCCTCGGCGCTACGGCTGCTCGAGTCGGACGAAGAGCCTGGCCGTGTGCTCGAGGCCCTGCGGGCGCACCCGGGCCAGGTCGGCCCGGCGGTGTCGGCGTACCTCGACCTCGTGGGGTACCGGCTTGTCGACGGTTTCGACATCTCCGGTCGCTACGCGCTCGAGCTGCCCGACGCGCTGCTCCGAGCGGTGCGTGTTTCGCTCGACGGCCATGCGCCCGACGGGTCTGCCCACGAGGACCAGGTCGCCGACGTTCGCGCCAAGGTGCCCGAGGAACACCGGGACCAGTTCGACGATCTCCTTGAGGAGGCACGGCTCACCTACAAGATCCGCGATGAACGGGGTGTTTTCAGCGACATCTGGGCGTCCGGGATCATGCGTCGCGCCGTGATCGCTTGCGGTCGCCGGCTCGCGTCCGAGGGCCGGGCCCACGACGCCGAACACCTCGTTGACGCCGATATCGACGAGATGCGCTCGCTGCTGTCTGGCGCGACCGAGCCGTCGGCGGACGAACTGGCGGCCCGCTTCGAGCTCCGTACGTCCCTCAACGCCAAGGACGCCCCGCCACATTTGGGCGACCCCCCGTCGCCGCCGCCCGACCCATCTCAACTGCCCCCTGGGGCGGGACGAATGATGCGGGCCATGGGCATCGTCATGGGCGAGATGTTCGCCACCTCCGACGCAAGGCACGAAACAAACCTCGTCCGGGGCATAGGCGCCAGCACCGGCGTCTATGAAGGCCCGGTACGCCGGGTGACCGGGCCCAGCGATTTCGACCGGATCGTAAAGGGCGACGTCCTTGTCACCGAGTCGACCTCGGAAGCCTTCAACATCTTGTTGCCGCTGCTAGGGGCGATCGTGACGGACCGAGGCGGGCTACTGTCACATGCCGCCATCGTCGCCCGCGAGTACGGGATCCCAAGTGTGGTCGGGACCCGCGAGGCGACCAGCCTCATCGCCGACGGTGCCCGCGTGAGCGTTGACGGCGACAAGGGCGAAGTGACGGTACTTGGGTGATAGGAGCCGTCGCGCTCGAGGACGCGCACGACAGCACGGTGTTCGGCTCGAAGGCTGTCGGGCTGGGCGAAGCGACGCGGGCCGGTCTGCCGGTGCCGCCCGGGGTCGCCCTTTCCGGACCAGTTGTGGAGGCTGTCGCCAGCGGGGACAAACGAGTTATAGAGGATGTCAAGGCGTTGGTGCGCCCTCTGGGCGGGCCGCTTGCCGTCCGCTCCTCGGCGGCTGACGAAGACGGTGCGGAGACCAGCTTCGCCGGGCAGCATTTGACCTTGCTCAATGTCCCCACGGCTGAGGATGTGAGCTCGGCCGTGCGGGAGGTCTGGTGGTCCGCCAATTCAGACTCGGCCATCTCGTACCGCCAACGCGTCGGCCGCTTCACGCGCCCGAGCGTGGGTGTCGTGGTGCAGGCTCTCCTCGGTCCCGCTTGCGCGGGGGTGATGTTCACCCGCAACCCGGTGAACGGGGCGGAAGAGCTCATGATCGAGGCGAGCTGGGGGCTCGGTGAGGCGGTCGTCTCGGGTCGCGTCATCCCGGACCACTTCCGCATCGGGCGCAACGGCGAAGTCCGCCAACGCACCCCAGGGTTCAAGGAGATCGCGGTCCGGGCGCTGCCCAACGGCGGCACGGCGGAGGAGCAGGTTGCCTCCGACCTCGTCGAACGACTGTGCCTCGATGATCGCCAGCTCGAGGAACTTCACCGCCTGGCCAACAGGTGTGAGGAGGTTTACGGCCCGGCCCGCGACATTGAATGGGCCTTCGCCGACGGGCAGCTCTATCTTCTCCAGTGCCGCGCCATCACCCGAGCCGGCCCGCAGGGCCCAGCGCCTTCGGGTGGCCCCGTCGAGGTCATTCGCCGCGCCCGCCTCTTCAGCGGCCTTGACAAGAACGACGTCGACAAGATCGCCGCCCTTTTCAAGGAGCGCCGCTTCGCTGCCGGCGAGACGGTGATAAAGGAAGGCTCAGGCGGTGCCTCCTTTTATGTGATCGTCTCTGGGTCGGCGACGGTCACGATCGCAGGCGAGCCGCGTGCCATACTCCAGGCTGGTGACCACTTCGGTGAGATCGCGCTCCTCGACGAAGGAGCACGCATCGCTACGATCACTGCCTCAAGTGAACTTGTCTGCCAGGGGCTCACCCTTTGGGAGTTCCGCCCTCTCGTCGAAGAGAACGGCCTGATCGGCTGGACCCTCATGCAGAACCTCGCCAGGGAACTGCGTGAGGCTGAGCAAGCGCTCGCGGCTCTCCGAAGCCAATCGACGCAGACGTCAGGCTTTCAACCCGGCGAACACTGAGATGGCGAAGTCCTCGACGCCGTCGCTGTCAGCCAGGATCACCGAGGCCAGGCCGAGGCGCTCGGCGCGCTCCTCCAACAAGTCGACCATCCGTTCGGGCGGACCGACAAGGGCGAACGGGCACTGACCGAGGGGCACCGGCTCCAGCCCGTACTGTTCACACAGGCGCCGCTCGTTTTGCTCGATCTCCCCAGCCGGGCAGCCGACCACGTGGGTCAGCATCACGCTGATGGTCGGGGTCGGCCGTCCGGCCTCCGACGCTGCCGCCGCCAGGACGCTCACGCTCTCCTCCAAGCCGGCCACCGTGGCGGCGAGACGCTTGCGATTGTCCTCCACGACGGTCACGGCGCCGCCCACGGTGGCACTGACCTTGCCGGCCTTGGTGGGCGAGTTGAGGTCGACGTGGTCGGCGTAACGGCCGCCCATCCTCAGCGCCCGGCCACTGCCACCACCGAGCATCAGGCGGGGCGGGACCCCAGGATCCGGTGAGAGCGGCAGGTCGTCGGCGACGATTTGGGCACCATGAAGATGCCCGTAGCCGTCGTCGAAGAGCTGGCGTCCGAGCACCATCGTCTCCTCCAAGCGCTGCATCCGTTGGCTGTGGGACTGCCAAACGAGGCCGAGAGCCTCAAACTCCTCGCGGTTCCAGCCCGCCCCGAGGCCGGCGTAGACGCGCTCACCACCGAAGAGACGAGCCAGTTGAGAAAAGTGCCGCAGCAGCAACGCGGGGTGCTGAAGACCGGCGTTGGCGACTATGGTGCCGAGCTTGGCTCGTTCTGTCACCGCGCCGGCTGCAGCCAACAGGATGTAAGGATCGGGCTGGCGCCGGGCCGTGCGACGAGAGCCTTCCATGTCGAAGAACAGGTGGTCGGTGGCGAACACCCCGGCCACTCCCACCTCCTCCCAGCGCCGGGCCCGCCCAGCGAGTTCCGCCATACCTGCGACCTGCGACCCGATAACCCCCCAGAGCTCCATAGCGTCGACCATAGGCCAAGGACGCACAGTCATGAGCCCTGTCGGCGAGAGTGAGCTCTTGGAGGTGCGGGCATGGCCGGCGGCCCCCCTTCGCTTCAGTGCCCCGTGCCGGTCAGGACCTCTGCGCTCTCGTCCGGGCCAGGGGGCTCAGGCTCGGTGCCCGGGGCCTTGAGCACCTGGCCGGGCCACCAGTTCCATTTCCCGAGCAGGGCCACGGTGGAGGGCACCAGCAGCGTGCGCACCAAGAACGTGTCCATCAGGACGCCGATCGCCAAACCGAAGCCCACATCGCGTATCTGACCGCTGCCCGGCCCGTTGCCGGCCTCGAAGGCCAGCACACCGAAGGTCCCTGCCAGCACCATGCCGGCGGAGGTCACGGTAGGGCCCGTCCGGCCGATCGCCCTCACCACGGCCTGGGACAGCTCCCGGCTTCGCGCCTCCTCCCGGATGCGGGTCATGACGAGGATGTTGTAGTCCTCGCCCAGGGCCAGAAGAAAAATGAACATGAGGAAGGGCAAGACGAAGGTGATGCCCCCGCTGCCCCCGATGTCGATGAACAGCAGCGTTGACAGCCCGAGCGCGGCCAGGTACGACAGCCCGACGCTCAGGATCAGGTAGAGCGGCGCCACCGCGCTGCGCAGCACCAGCGCCAACAACAGGCCGATGGCGATGATGGCTACGGGGATGATCTCGACCATGTCGTGGCCCGAAGTACTGCTCACGTCGAACAGGGCGGCCCCTTCTCCGGCAACCCCGCTCTGCAGGGCTCCCGAGGCGGTGGCTGCCGCGGTCACGGTCAGGCGGACGGTCGGCGTGGCGTGCATGGCCGGAGTGGAGTCCTGGCTCCCGGCTTTGAGGGTGGCCACGAACTGCACGGTCCGCCCGTCGCCCGACACGAACTCCACTAACGACCGGTACGAGTTGTAAACGATCACGGGGAGGCGGCCGGCCAGGTCCGCCGGTTCGGCCAAGGGAAGCCCGCTCGGAGCTCCCAGCCCCTTGTACAACAGCTGCAGCGTTGCCGGCGTCACGGGTACGCCGTCGGGGTCGAGTGGTCCGGCCAACTGGCGGAAAAGACCGGAACGGGCGAGGACCTGGTCGGCCCGCTGGAGGGGCCCCGCGTTGCCCCATACGGGCACCGTGTAACGGAACACCAGCTCAGCCGGGTTGGCGCTGGCGGCGGGAAAATGCTGGGCGAACAGGGCGTTGCCGATCGCCTCGTCCGAGCCGGCAGGAGCGTTGAGGGCGCCGGCGAAGCCGGAGGAGTAATAGCCGAGCGCAGCCACAGACAGGGCGGCGAAGAGACCCACCCCGACGATGAGGGTCCGCGCCGGGCGAGAGACGAGGCGGGCGGCGACCCGGCCCCACCAACCGTCACGTTCGCCGGCCGCCTCCCGGTCAGAGCCGCTCCCGGTAGCGTCGGTGGCCCGGGCCGACTTCGCCTTGGACGGCCAGAAGGCCGCCCGACCGAAGACGGCCAGCAGCGCCGGGAGCAAGGTCAGCCCGGCCGCCAGCATCACCGCCACGCCGACAGCCAGCGGGACGCCGAGGTCGTGGTATAGGCCGAAGCTGGCCAAGAGCAGGCTGAGCAGAGCGAACACCACCGTGGCGGCCGACGCGCTGATCGATTCGCCTACCCGGGCCAGGGCATGGGCCACCGCCTCCTTGGGCGGCATCCCGGAGCGGAGCTCTTCTCGGGCGCGATAGACGAGGAAGAGGCCGTAGTCGGTCCCCGCACCGAGCATCAGCACTATGAGCAGTAGCTCGGTGATCTCGGAGATCTTGAGCCCGTGCGCCCCGAGCTCGCCTATCAAGCGCATGGACACGACCAGGGCCACACCCGCCGGGGCCAGGGTGATGAGCGGGGCTAGGACCGAGCGGAAGATAACCAGCAGGAGCAGGACAATGAAGACGAGCGACAGCAGCTGGACCTTGTTACCTGTCTTATTGGAACTGGCCTGGTTGGCAACATTGGTGGCCACGGGACCGGCCAGGTGGAACTGCAGGCCGAGTTGCTGGTCCGCGGCACTGTGGTTGGCGCCGGCCAGCTTGGCCAAAAGGCCGTTGACCACCGGCTCCTGGCCGACGATGTCGTTGAGCCCCACTCCGGTGGTTACCAAGATGTGTGCCGCCTGGCGGTCGGGAGATACGCCGACCACCTCGGACGACAGGACGTGACGTACCGACCGAGCAGCGGCGGCCTCGGCGTTTACGGCACTTAGGTCGGCGGCACTGAGAGGGGCAGGGGCCACGCCGACGGGCTGCTTCTCGGCCAGCGCGGCCACGATGATGATCTGGCTCTGCTTGCTGACGCTCCCGATGAGCGGGGCGGCCAGCGTGGCGGCTTCGTTGCTGGGGGCGCTGTTGGGCAGGAACTGCGTGTTGTCGTTGTTGACCTCGCTGCCGAGCGAGGGCAGAGCAATACTCGAAATGACCGCGATGGCGACCCAAGCGACGATCACGAGCCAACGGAACCGCACCGTGAAGCGCCCTAGCCCGCTGAAAAAGCGGTCCGTGCGGCCCAACTTGGTCGTTTCTCCGGTGACATGGGTGGCTGTCGTTGACATGCGTGAGCTCCGTGGGTTGCGTGAGGCGCAGGGCCCGCCGAAGTGGAGCCCGGCACCAGAAGCGTAACTCGGCCAGACCAGGGGCTCGGACGGGTGGACCGCCCCCGAACGGCCCTCAGCGGCCGGCCGGTGGCCTCGCGCAGTTTGCAGGACGGGCGGGTCGCTGAGGCAGAATAAGCGCCATGCCTAGGACGGACTTGCCTCTCGACGAACTGCGTTTGTATGAACCCGAGGCCACCGAGCCTCCCGACCTCGACGCTTTTTGGGCACAAACCCTGGCGCAGGCCAGATCCACGGCCCCCGAGCTCGAACTGGGCGCCGAGCAACCCAAACTGGCGGGCGTCTCGACTTACCAGGTCCGTTTCCGGGGGCTGGACGACGCGCCCATCGCGGGATGGTTGGCGCGACCGGATGGGCCCGGCCCTCATCCCGGGCTCGTCTACTACCACGGCTACGGCGGCCGGGGGGCCCGACCGCTCGAGCTCTACCCCATCGCCGCCCAGGGCATGGTGGTGCTCTCCATGGACTGCCGGGGCCAAGACGGCGACTCCCCCGACATGCCCCCCGTGGACGGCGGCCACCACTTCGGTTGGGTCACCCGAGGGCTTCAGGACCCTTCGACCCACTACTACCGCTACGTTTACAGCGACGCAGTGAGGGCGATCGACTGCCTGGCGGCGCTGGACGACGTCGACGACAAACGGCTGGCCGTGACCGGTGGCAGCCAGGGGGGAGGGTTGGCCCTGGCGGCTGCCGCCCTATCTGACCGGGCCGGCTTCGTGTGGGCCGACATCCCGTTCCTGTGCGATTTCCCGCGTGCCGTCAGCTTGGGCGAGGCCCCCTACACCGAGATCGCCACCTATCTGCGCCGGCACCCAGACCGGGAGGCGACGGCACTAAGGACGCTGTCCTACGTGGATGTCGCCAACCTGGCCCGGATGATCACCTGCCCGGCGGTGGTGACCGTTGGCCTATGGGACGTCATATGCCCCCCGAGCACCATCTTCGGGATGTACAAACGGCTGTCCAGCGCGGACAAGCAGCTCGTGGTGTACCCCTACATGGGGCACGAGCTCACCTACGACATGAGCGAGCGCCGGCTGAGGGAGCTCGTGCGCCGGCTGGCCACGACGACGCCACGAGCTGTCGGCTGACGGCCCGCTCTCCCGGCCGGCGTGAGCGCTATTTCCCGGCCAACATCTGCTGGACGCCCGACCACACGTATGTGCCTTGGAAGTCGGCCGGGGGGCGGTCCAGAGCGGCGGTGAAGTACGAGACGACCTGGTCGGTGGGCACCCCCGACGGGACGATGGTGATGTCGTCGACGTGGTAGCGGGCCAGGAACGTCCTGATCATCTGCGAAGTTGCCGGCCCGTACGCAGGCGGCGGGTAGGGTTCGCCGTAAAGGCTCCATACGAGCAGGGCTTCAACAGTGGTCGGGGGCAGCCATACGCGGGCGCCGGTCAACGGCCGGTGGTCCGGCCCGGCCACGGCGCCCCGAAAGCCGATCAAGTTGAAACGCATCCCGGCCTCCGCCTGCCAGAGCAAGGCCTGGTCGTTGGAGTAGTTCTCGTAGCCCACCGGTAGCGGGTAAGACAGGACGACGTCGCCGCTGCTGATCGGCGACCCCGTAGCGGTAAAAATGCTCGGCACCCCGAACGCCGTCGAGGCATAGGGAAGGCTCGGTACCAACAGCACCAACCCGACGACGGCCAGAGCCACCCCCAACCCGGCTCGGGCGCGGGGCGTGGCCGTCCAGGGGCCGCCCAACCGGCGCCGCCACCCCTCCCCGGGGGCGAAGAGGCCTTCGGCCACCAGACGGTCGAGCCCGACCGCCAGGACAACGGCCACGGCGAGGTACATGATGAGCGAATAGCGGACGTCTATGCCGGCGTTGATAAGCGGTATGTGCTTTAGGAGGTCATAGGGCAGGCGGAGATTGGGGTGCGGGGTCTTGCCCACGTACAGGAACGGGCCCAGGGTGACGACCCAGGACCCCAGTGCCACCAAAGAGAAGAACTGGACGATGCCCGCTCGGCGGTAGCGGACGGCGATCAGCACCAGGATGCATATGAGCGGCACCCCGAGGTACACGGCGTGCTCCACGGCGTTGACCCCGGCCAGTGAGTTGCCCCGGGCGAACATACCGGCTGTCCCGAACCGCTCGAGGCTGTTGGGGAAGATCAGGGACTCAAGAGTCGTGTGGTAGTCCTCGATGACGTCTATGGGGTGCTGTGGCCCCGAGACATGGAAGGGCCCCTTCAAGTACACCCAGAGCGGGTAGGCGCCCAGGACGACGAAGCTGACGGCGGCGGCGCCTAGCCCTAGGACGAGCTCCCGGACATGCTGGCGCGCCATGGACGGGTGACGGGCGACCAGGACGACCAGGCCACAGAAGACAGCCACGGCGCACATGCTCAGCACCTCGGGCGAGACCAGCAGCTGAGCCACCACCACCACCCCGAGCAGGACGCCGTTGCGCACCAAGTGACGTCGGCGGACGACCACCTCGTCGAGCAGGGCCAGGATGAGCGGTGGGAAGGGCAGGAACGTCAAGAAGTCATGTGCCTGGGCCTGGCCTACGACGAAGGGGGAGAAGCCGTAGAGGAGCCCCCCGGCGAAGGCCGCCGGCCACCAGCGGGCCCATCGGCGGAGCACGAAGTACATGGCTATGGCCGAGAGGGCGAAGCCGAGCCGCATGACCAGGTTGAGAGCGGCCGCCGGCCCGAAGATCCAGGTGACCGGGGCGAAGGCGATCCCGAGTAGCGGCGCACCGGTGTTGCTCATCAGGTTGACGCCGTGGGGGTAGTTGACCGCCGTCGAAATGAAAGGGTTGAGACCGTGAGCTATGGCGTGCGCCGGCCATGCCTGGAACCAGGTCTGAAGGGCGACGTCGCTGCACGCGCACGGCGGGAGGAAGGTGTTCGAGACCGGTGAGACGACGCCGAAAGCAAAGCCCGCCAGCACGCAGTACACCACGACCACGAGCACATGGGGCGCCATCCGGCGCCATCGGTCGCGACCTGGCACCTCAGGGCCGTTAGCCGGTCCGGGTACGGCACCTGGCGGTGGCGGGAACTCCTCCGCCACGACGGGGGGCTCCAGGACGTTCACGCCGACCAGGCTAGTTGCGGCAACCAGCCGCGCACCCGAAGAGCGGTCGCCCCGCGCCGTGGCCCTTTTTCACATAGGCAGCGGAGTCGTAGAAATAGTGCGCCGGTACTCTAACCCCGTGAAAGAGGCGTGGGCGAGCGTGCTCCTCGAGCTAGAGCGGGAACGGGCCCTTACTCGTGTACGTGCCCTGAACGCTGAGTTCGAAGGCATTGTGGCCGCTTCGCTGGATGCGAACAGCGACGACGAGCACGACCCCGAGGGTGCCACGATCGCGTTCGAGCGACAGCGGACCGCCGCCTTACGTGCCCGAGCGGAAGCCCACCTGGACGAGGTCGACCGGGCGCTGGCACGGGTCGCGTCGGGGAACTACGGCATCTGCCGCTCATGCCGGCGCCCTATTGGCACGGAACGGTTGACGGCGCTCCCTGTCACCGAGGTGTGCATAGGTTGCGCCGGCTAATGCCCCGAGCCTGAGCCCGCCACTGGCGCCACCACGGTCGGGGGGCGGAGGGCGCGCTGTTCGGCCCGCCGAAGTTCCCAGGAACTTCCGCTCCCCCTCGGTCGACTAACAGATTGTGAACAGCCCCGCGCTCCCGGAGGAGGTGGACGCCAATGCCTGGAATGAACACCGGTCTCAGCACAAATAACCCCGCCATCGTTTCCGCCTTCCAGGCCGCTCTCCTGCACCAGGGCCTGTTGGTCCTGTTGATCGTCGCCTTGGTGGCCGTGGCGTGGAACATCCTGCGCTCAGCGCAGTACCGGCGAGCGACGGGGGGGCCAGAGCCGGTGTTCCCCATATCCTTTTCACGCCCCGAGCCCACCGCTCGTCGGCTGCTGCGGGTCTCGTTCGGGCTCGTCTGGGTCCTCGACGGCATCCTCCAGGGCCAGTCCTTGATGCCGCTCGGCATGGTCCCCCAGGTCGTCCAGCCGGCCGCGGCCGGCTCGCCCCGCTGGGTGCTGGACCTCGTCAACTCGGGGACCAACATCTGGAGCTACCACCCTGTCGCCGCCGCCGCGGCGGCGGTGTGGGTCCAGGTGGGTATCGGCGTCTGGCTGCTGGCGGCCCCCCGGGGCGACTGGTCACGCCTGGGTGGTCTGGCCAGCGTGGCCTGGGGCCTGCCCGTCTGGATCTTCGGTGAGGCCTTCGGGGGGATATTTGCTCCTGGCCTGTCATGGCTCTTCGGTGCCCCCGGGGCGGTGCTGATCTACTGCGTGGCCGGCGCCCTGGTGGCTTTGCCGGAAGCCGCCTGGGCCGGTCCTCGCCTCGGTAAGGCCGTCCTTCGGGTCGTGGGCCTGTTCCTTGTAGGCATGGCCGTGCTCCAGGCCTGGCCCGGGCGGGGTTTTTGGCAAGGCCAGGCCCACCCCAGCGTCGCCCCGGGCTCGCTCACCGCCATGGTCCAACAGATGGCCCAGACCCCTCAGCCATCGTTCCTATCGTCGTGGGTGGCGGCCTTCGGCCGCTTCGACGCCGCTCACGGTTGGTCCGTCAACCTCTTCTGCGTTATCGCCCTAGCCGTGCTCGGGGCAGGTTTCCTAACCGCACGGCCCCAGGTGGCCCGCGTCACAGCGGTGGCGAGCGCCGTGTTCTGCCTCGCCGTATGGGTGCTGGTCCAGGACCTGGGCTTCTTAGGGGGGGTAGGGACCGACCCCAACAGCATGGTGCCCCTAGCCCTGCTGTTCACAGCCGGCTACATGGCTATGACCAGAGCACCCGCAACCGACGACGGCACTGTGGTACCGATCAGTGCCCCGGCTGCCAATGGCTCGTTGTGGACGCGCTTGGCGGACAACCCGACCTACACCTTTCGGTCCGTGGCCGCTCTGGGTGCTCTAGGGATCACTCTCATCGGAGCGGTCCCTATGGCGGTCGCCACCATCAGGCCTAACGCCGACCCCATCCTGGCCCAAGCCGTCGATGGCGCCCCCCAAGCCGTCAACAGCCCGGCCCCCGCCTTCAACCTCGTTGACCAGCGCGGAGCACGGGTCTCGCTGGCCAGCCTGCGGGGCAAGACCATCGCCTTTACGTTCCTCGACGACACGTGCACGACCGACTGCCCGGTGATCGCTTCGGAGTTCCGCACCGCGGACAGTTACCTGGGCGCAGCCGCCCGCCACGTCGAGATGGTGGCCGTCAATGCCAACCCACGCTACCTGGCACCCGACTACCTGCTCGCCTTCGACCAGCAAGAAGGGCTCGAGCACCTGCCCAACTGGCTCTACCTGACGGGCTCGCTCCCCCAGCTGCGCCGGGTGTGGAAATCTTACGGCGAAGAGGTGATCTACCTGCCCGCCGGGGCCATGGTCGGCCACGGTGAGTACGCCTATGTCATAGATGCCGACGGGCATACCCGCGACGTGCTGGACACCGATCCCGGACCGGCCACGAACGCCACCGAGTCGTCTTTCTCGGTGATGCTGGCCGACACCATCAAAAGCGTCATGGCCCACCCTTGAACCACCAGGCCAAGCCTCATCGGCGCCTCTTTCGGGGGGCGGCCGCCCTGGCGGTCCTGGCCCTGGCCGGTACCGGCCTTGAGTCCTGTTCGAGCGCGGCCGGTCCAAGCTCCGGGGCCGCCGCCCCTGCCGCCGCCCCTTCGGTCCCCACCCCGTTGGCGACATCTGTGGAGACCGCCACCGGGACATGGGCGACGGTCCCCATGGGCCGCCTCGACCAACCGCTCAACACCTTCTGGCAGCTCCTGTTCCGGCCCGCTGGTGCGGCTTCATGGTCCAACCAGGTGGAAGCCACGGCTACGGCCACCAATGGCGGCCTGGTCCTCTCGCCCGGGGGCGGCTCTCTTATCGTTGGCGTCCTGCCCTCGGTCGACCTCACCTTCACACCACTGGTGGCCACGGCCGACCCGGAGCGTTCGTGGTCGACCGGCCTCATAACCGCCGGTCTGGCGGCTCGGCCCGACGCTCTGGCCGGCGCCGGCGGAGGCGGTGCCCTGGCGTTGGTCAACCAGCGAGGCGGGGCCCGGGTGCTGATCACTGAGGGGGGCCTTTCCACCTGGCGGACGTTGGTCAGCCAAAACGTGCTGTCCGAGACCGGGGCGGGCCGGTCCTGTGCGCTAGGGGCCCTCACCGCTGTCGGTTACCTCAGGGGCCAAGCACTGATCGGTGGGAGCTGCGGCCGTCCCGGAGTGGTCGGGTTGTTCGCCCGACAGAGCAACGCGTGGCACCTGGTCGGCCCGAGCCTTCCTCGCTCGCTGGCCGGGAGCGGCATCGAAGTACTAGCCCTAGGGACAGTCGGCCGGGAGACATCGGCGTTGTTGGCGCTCGTCAATGCCTCGGGGACCAGTCTGGTCGCCGCCTGGGGCACCGGTAGCGGGGGCTGGTCAGCGTCAGCCCCTCTTCGGCTCGGCCTGGGCCAACAAGTGGCCTCCTTCGGGCCGGCCGGCGGGACCGGCCTTTTCGTCCTGCTCCATGGGGCGTCGGGCCACGAAACGCTGATGGTTGGCCAACGATCGGCCGGTTGGCAGGAGCTTCCATCACCGCCCCCGAGGACGGCGACGGTCGCCTTTGGCGGCGCCACGGTCGACGCCCTGAGCGCAGACGTCACCGTCCTTACTTTCTGGTCGCTCAGCCCGGGGCCCAGCCGATGGGCCGTGCGCCAGGTCATGCACGTCCCGCTCCAGTTCGGCTCTTCGTCGTGAACCTCAACATTCGTCGGCCGGTCACAGGGCGCACAAAGACGACCGCCGATCGCGTGCGCGGACGCCCAAGAGAGCATGCACAAATATGACCTCGGGCCCGAGGGCCAGGGCGGGTACGCTTGACGTGCCGGAGCCCCAAAGACAGGACATCCATGAATTCCACCCGGAGCGGCGTACCGGTCAGGGGCGTCGGCCCCGGGCCTGCCAAAGTGACCTTGGTGTGGGGGTCGGTAGGCGCCGAGGAGGCTGTCAAGGTTGTTTGAGCGCTTTACCGACCGAGCCCGACGAGTGCTGGTGCTGGCCCAAGAAGAGGCGCGCCTGCTCAACCACAACTTCATCGGGACCGAGCACATTCTGCTCGGCCTGCTCCACGAGGGCGAGGGCGTGGCGGCCAAGGCGCTCGAATCGCTCGGGATAAATCTCGAGGCGGTACGCGCCAAGGTCGAGTTGAGGATGGGCCCCAGCGGGTCGCCCACGAGTGGGGCGCCTCCCTTCACTCCGCGGGCCAAGAGGGTGCTCGAGCTCTCACTGCGTGAAGCTCTCCAGCTCGGCCACAACTACATCGGCACCGAGCACCTGCTCCTGGGCGTAGTCCGCGAAGGAGAGGGTGTGGGGGCGCAGGTGCTGGTCAGCCTGGGCGCCGACCTGTCCCGGGTACGCATGCAGGTCGTCCAGTTGCTCGCCGGCCACCCAACGGGCGAGGAGAAGGCGGCCCCGGCGACAGCGCACGCCGGCCCCGGGGCCCCGGCCGGCAGCCCTGTGCTGGACCAGTTCGGGCGCAACCTGACCCAGCTGGCCCGCGAGCACAAGCTCGACCCCGTGGTCGGCCGGGAACGCGAGATCGAGCGGGTCATGCAGGTGTTGTCCCGGCGGACCAAGAACAACCCTGTCCTCATCGGCGAACCGGGCGTGGGCAAAACGGCCATCGTCGAGGGCCTGTGCCAGCGCATCGTAGCCGGCGACGTGCCCGAGACCCTACGGGACAAGCAGCTCTACACCTTGGACCTCGGCGCCCTGGTGGCCGGGTCCCGCTACCGGGGCGACTTCGAGGAGCGCCTGAAGAAGGTGGTGAAGGAGGTACGGACCCGTGGCGACATCGTCTTGTTCATCGACGAGCTGCACACGCTGGTCGGGGCAGGCGCGGCTGAGGGTGCCATCGACGCCGCCTCCATCCTCAAGCCTATGCTGGCCCGGGGCGAGCTGCAGACGATCGGGGCCACGACCCTGGACGAGTACCGCAAGCACTTGGAGAAGGACACGGCCCTGGCCCGCCGCTTCCAGCCGGTCAAGGTGGAAGAGCCGACTCTGGCCCACACCATCGAGATCCTGAAGGGCCTACGGGACCAGTACGAGGATTTCCACAGTGTCACCATCACCGACCAGGCCCTGGTAAGCGCGGCCAACCTGGCCGACCGGTACATCGCCGACCGGTACCTACCGGACAAGGCCATCGACCTCATCGACGA
>PMWT01000244.1 GCA_003166025.1 Acidimicrobiaceae bacterium
ATGTTCAAGATCGCCGGCGAGCTCACTCCGGCGGTCATACACGTGGCGGCGCGCACCCTCGCCACCCACGCCCTGTCCATATTCGGTGACCATTCCGACGTCATGCACGCCCGCAGCACCGGCTGGGCCATGCTGGCCGCCAACTCGGTCCAGGAAGCCCACGACTTCGCCCTGGTGGCCCACGCCGCCACCCTGAAGACGCGGGTACCGTTCCTGCACTTCTTCGACGGCTTCCGGACCTCTCACGAACTGGCGAAGATCACCCCGCTGGCGGCCGAGGACATGGCCGCGCTGATCGACCTCGACGCGCTCATAGAGTTCCGCCTCCGGGGGATGAACCCCGATGCCCCCGACGTGCGCGGTACGGCGCAAAACCCGGACGTGTACTTCCAGGGCCGGGAGGCCTCCAACCCGTACTACAGCGCCGTCCCTGGGGTCGTCCAGGCCACCATGGACGCCCTGGCCGAAAGGACTGGGCGCTCGTACAGCCTGGTCGAGTACCACGGCGCTCCCGACGCCGAACGGGTCATAGTGATGATGGGCTCGGGCGTCGGCGCGGCGCGCGAAGCGGTGGACAGCCTCGTCCAGGCGGGCGAGCGGGTCGGGCTGTTGACAGTCCGCCTTTACCGGCCTTTCCCGGCCCAACAGTTGGTCTCCGCTCTGCCGCCGAGCGTCCGCTCGATCGCCGTGCTCGACCGCACCAAAGAGCCGGGCGCCATCGGCGAGCCGCTGTACCTCGACGTACGCGCCGCCCTGGACGAAGCCATGGACGACCCCGAGCCCGCCTTCGGCCAGTCCCCACGCGTCATCGGAGGGCGGTACGGGCTGTCCTCCAAGGAGTTCACGCCGGCCATGGCCAAAGCCGTCCTCGACGAGCTCAGCGCCGAGCGGCCTAAGCGCCATTTCACCGTAGGCATCTTCGACGACGTGACTTCGCTCAGCCTGGCCTGGGACCGGGACTTCCGTCCTCCCCGGGCGGCCGGCGAGGTCCAAGCCGTGTTCTTCGGGCTCGGCTCGGACGGCACGGTGGGGGCCAACAAAAACAGTGTCAAGATCATCGTCGAAGCGACGGGTGCCTTCGTACAGGGCTACTTCGTGTACGACTCGAAGAAGTCGGGCGCCATGACGGTCTCGCACCTGCGGTTCGGGCCTCAGCCCATAAACTCGACCTACCTGGTCAACGACGCCGACTTCGTGGCCTGCCACCACTTCGACCTGCTCAACCGCGTCGACGTGCTCGACTTGGCCAAGGACGGGGCCACTTTCCTGCTCAACAGCACTTACGGGCCAGACAAGATCTGGGACCAACTTCCCGGCGACGTACGCCGCCAGCTGCAGGACAAGCACATCAATTTCTGGGTCATCGACGGCGACCGCATCGCCCACGAGGCGCAGCTCGGCAACCGGATCAACACGGTGATGCAGACCTGCTTCTTCGCCCTGTCCAAGGTGATGGCGCCCGATCAAGCGATCGCTCAGATCAAGGGCGCCGTCACCAAGGCCTACGGCAAGCGGGGCCACACCATTGTGGAGCGTAACTTCGCGGCCATCGACGGCGCTCTCGCCAACCTGGCCCAGGTGGAGATCCCCACGATCAGAGCGGACGCGGGGCCGATCGGCACCCCCGTCCCCGGGTCGGCGCCCGACTTCGTGCGCCGAGTGACCTCGGTCATCATGGCCGGCAAGGGCGACCTGCTGCCCGTGTCCGCCCTGCCCGCCGACGGGCGCTTCCCGTCCGCCACCACCCGGTTCGAAAAGCGGGGCATTGCCGCCGAGATCCCGCTGTGGGACCCGGACATCTGCATCGACTGCGGCAAATGCGCCAGCGTGTGCCCGCACGCCACGATCCGCATGAAGGTCTTCGCTCCCGAAGCTCTGGCCGGGGCGCCAGAGGGGTTCCTCTCCAAGCCCTTCCGTTCCAAGGACCTGACCGGTCACCTGCTGACCATCCAGGTCGACCCGGACGATTGCACCGGGTGCGGTGTCTGCGTCGACGTGTGCCCGGCCAAGTCCAAGAGCGAGGTCAAGCACAAGTCGATCAACATGGAGCCGGCGCCCCTGCACCGCGACCGCGAGCGCGAGCACTGGGACTTCTTCGAGTCCATCCCCGAACTGGACCGTTCTTTGCTCCCCCACGACTCGGTGAAAGGTGCCCAGGTCCTCCAGCCGCTGTTCGAGTTCTCCGGAGCCTGCTCGGGGTGCGGTGAGACCCCCTACCTGAAGCTGGCCAGCCAGCTCTTCGGCGACCGCATGCTGGTGGCCAACGCCACCGGGTGCTCGTCCATCTACGGCGGCAACCTGCCCACGACGCCCTGGTCCCAGAACGCCGAGGGCCGTGGCCCGGCGTGGGGCAACTCGTTGTTCGAGGACAACGCCGAGTTCGGCCTGGGCATCCGCCTCGGCCTCGAGGCCCAGCAGCGTAGGGCCCGGCTCCTGCTCGTCTCGCTCGCCGGAGCGGTCGGGGCCGATCTGGCCGCCTCGGTCCTGGAGGCCGACGAGACCGGCCAGGACAAGGAGGAGGCCATTTTCGCCCAGCGCGCCCGAGTGGCCGAGCTCGACGAGCAGCTCCGCCGGCTGGCTGCGGGCAGTGACGGCGCCGCCGCCTCCCTGGCCCGCCAGCTCATCCCCCTGACCGGCGCCCTGGTCCGCAAAAGCGTGTGGATCATCGGTGGCGACGGTTGGGCTTATGACATCGGTTTCGGTGGCCTCGACCATGTCCTGTCGTCAGGGCGCAACGTGAACATCCTGGTCCTCGACACCGAGGTCTACTCCAACACCGGTGGGCAGGCATCCAAAGCCACCCAACGGGGCGCCATGGCCAAGTTCGCGGCCGCCGGGAAAGAGTCGGCCAAAAAGGACCTGGGGGCGGTGGCCCGTGCCTATGGCAACGTGTACGTGGCCCAGATCTCCATGGGAGCCAACGACCTGCAGGCCACCAAGGCGCTGCTCGAAGCCGAGGCCTACCCCGGCACTTCGCTCGTGATCGCTTATTCGACCTGCATTGCCCACGGCATCGACATGTCCAAATCAATGAGCCACCAGAAGGACGCGGTGCAGTCCGGCTACTGGCCCCTGTACCGGTTCCACCCCTCGGACGCCGAGGCCGGCCACCCCTTCAAGCTCGACTCCAAGGCGCCGACGGTGAGGCTAGCCGACTTCACCGCCACCGAGGCCCGCTACGCCACGTTGGCCCGCACGCACCCCGAGCACGCGGCCCGGCTCGCCGCCCTGGCCCAGGCCGACGTCACCGAACGGTGGCGTTATTACGAACAGCTGGCCGCCATGCAGCGGACCGTACCCGGGTCGGACGTTGAGCCCGAAGTCGGTTCGGATGCTGGCTACCGCTACGACGAGGAGGTCAAATAATGGCAGGACCGGGTGCAGTTGACCTGACGACGACCTATCTGGGCCTGAGGTTGTCGTCACCGATCGTGGCCTCGGCCAGCCCTGTCACCCGGGAGGTCGACGGGTCCAAGGCCCTAGCCGACGCCGGGGTGGGGGCCATCGTGCTCCCGTCGTTGTTCGAAGAGGAGATCGTGGCCGAAGAGGTCGGGCTGGCCTTCGCTCTGGAAGCCGGCAGTGAGCACTTCGCCGAGGCTCTCGACTACTTCCCGGACACGCCCACCTTCAGCACCGCCGCCGACCTCTACCTCGAGTTGCTCGAGCAGACCAAAAAGGCCGTCGACGTGCCTGTCATCGCCAGCCTCAACGCGTCGTCCACAGGCGGCTGGTCCCGCTACGCCAAGCTCTTGGCCGACGCCGGAGCCGATGCGCTCGAGCTCAATGTGTACCGGGTCCCCACGAGCCCCGAGCTCAACGCCGCCCAGGTCGAACAGATCGACCTGGCCCTGGTGAGCAGCGTGTGCGCCGGCGTCTCGCTGCCGGTGGCCGTCAAGCTGTCCCCTTATTACTCGTCCATGGCCAGCTTCGCCGCCCGGGTACTGGCCGCGGGCGCCGCCGGCCTGGTCCTGTTCAACCGCTTCTACCAGCCCGACCTGGACCTGGACACCATGGACGTAGTGCCCCGGGTCGAACTGTCACGCAGCTGGGAGCTGCGCCTGCCCATGCGCTGGATCGCCATCCTGCGGCCCCAGCTGGGAGCGGGGCCGTCACTGGCGGCGACGTCGGGCATCCACACCGGGACCGACGTCGTAAAGGCACTGGCGGTCGGCGCCGACGTGGCCATGATGACATCGGCCATCCTGCGGTCAGGACCGGCCCACGTCGCCGCCGTCGAGTCCGAACTGCGCCGCTGGTTGGCCGACCGCGAGTACACCTCGGTGTCGGAGCTGCGCGGGTCGGTGTCCCAGGCGACCTCGGGCGATGCCGGCGCCTTCGAACGGGCCAACTACCTCAAGACTTTGCACTCCTGGACGACCGTGGACCTCAACCCGGTCCCGGGACTGGATTAGCAGGCGAAGACCAGGTACGGGCCCGCTGCGGCGCCGCGCAGAGCTGGTGGCGGCGCTGATAAGCGGTAAGCGGTCGGTGCGCGCCTTGGAAAAGCCCCGGTGCCTGAGCAGGGCCGGGAGGTAGCGTTGATTATGACTTCGCTCCCGGGGACTCCGCTCCCAGAGCTGGGCCGGCGGGCCAAGCAGGCCAGCCTGGCCCTGGCGCTGGCATCGTCGCGCACGAAGGACGCCGCGCTCAACGCCGCCGCCGACCTTCTCGTCGAGCGCACGCCCGAGATCCTCAGCGCCAATGCGTCCGACGTGGGACGAGCCGATGACGGCGGCGTCGCCCCCGCCGTCATCGACAGGCTCCGTCTGTCCGAGGCCCGGGTCGCCGCCATGGCCGGGGGCCTGCGCCAGGTGGCCGGCCTGGCCGACCCGGTCGGCGAGGTGGTCGAAGGATGGGTACGCCCCAACGGCCTGCGCATCGAAAAGGTGAGAGTGCCCCTGGGCGTGGTCGCCATCATCTACGAGAACCGGCCCAACGTCACCAGCGACGCGGCCGGGCTGTGCCTCAAGTCCGGCAACGCCGCCTTCCTGCGCGGGAGCTCGGGCGCCCTGGCTTCGAACCAGGCCGTGGCGGCGGCCCTGCGGGAAGGCTTCGCCCGGGCGGGCCTCCCCGAAGATTGCCTGGTACTCGTGGAAGACACGAGCCACGAGTCGGCCCGGGAGTTCATGCGCCTGCGGGGCGTCATCGACTGCCTGATCCCGCGGGGCGGGCCATCGCTCATCCAGGCCGTGCTCGAAAACGCCACCGTCCCCTATGTGATCGACGGGGACGGCAACTGCCACCTGTACGTCGACGCCTCGGCCGACCTCGACATGGCTCTTGCCCTGCTCGTGAACGGCAAGACGCAGCGCCCGAGCGTGTGCAACGCCACCGAATCGCTGGTCGTCCACCGCGACGTCGCCTCCAAGTTCCTCCCCGCCGCGGCGGCGGCCCTCCCGGGCGTCCGTCTGGTAGGCGACGAGACCGCTCGCGACCTGGTGCCGACGATGGAGCCTGCCGGCGAGGAGGACTGGGGAAAGGAGTACCTTGATCTCATCCTCAGCGTCCGCGTGGTGGACGACCTGGACGCGGCCATAGCCCATATCCAGCGGTACAGTTCGGGTCATACCGAGGCCATCGTCACCGCCGACCTGGTATCCGCACAGCGCTTCACCCGCGAGGTCGACGCCGCCGCCGTCGTGGTGAACGCGTCCACCCGCTTCACCGACGGCGAGCAGTTCGGCTTCGGGGCCGAGATCGGTATCAGCACTCAGAAATTGCACGCCCGGGGGCCGATGGGGCTGCGCGAGCTCACGACGACGAAGTACATCGTCACGGGTAGCGGCCAGGTGAGAGCTTGACGCCAAGGTTCGAGAGCCCCCGGGCCGTAAACGAACTGCTCCGGGGGGTGGGCTACCTGGCCGACGAGAGCACCGCCGCCGTGACTTTTCTCGGCGACCGCTTGGGCAAACCCGTGCTGGTCGAAGGCCCGGCGGGGACAGGAAAGACCCAGCTCGCCAAGTCGGTGGCGGAAATGACCGGAGCCCGGCTCATCCGTCTGCAGTGCTACGAGGGCCTCGACGAGTCAAAGGCGTTGTACGAGTGGAACTACAAAAAGCAGCTCCTGCGCATCCAGGCCGAACAGGTGACCAGACAGGAAGAGACCTGGGAGGAGCTGGAAGAAGACATCTTCTCTGAACCGTTCCTGATGCCCCGGCCGTTGCTGGAGGCGATCCGGGCCACCGACCCGGTCGTGCTCCTCATAGACGAGGTCGACCGGGTCGAGGTCGAGACCGAAGCCCTGCTCCTGGAAGTCCTGTCCGATTACCAGGTGTCGGTACCGGAGATGGGCACGGTCAAAGCGAAACAGATCCCGTTGGTTTTCCTCACTTCCAACAACACGCGCGAGCTGTCCGAGGCATTGAAGCGTCGCTGTCTGTTCCTCCATCTCGATTACCCCCCACCCGAGCGCGAACGCGAGATCGTCCTCGCCAAGGTGCCCGGGATCGAGGCGTCTTTGGCCGACCAGGTCGTGCGCACGGTCGAGCTCATCCGCTCGCTGGAGCTCAAAAAGGCCCCGTCGGTGTCCGAGACTCTCGACTGGGCCCGCACGCTCGTGCTGCTCAGTGTCTCTCACCTCGATGCCGCCACCGCCCGGGACACGCTGAATGTGCTGTTGAAGCACCGCTCCGACATCGAGCGCGCCGCCAAGGAGCTGGTGGCCTCGCCCCGATGAGCGCCGAGGCACAGCTGGCCGGTGGTCTGCTGGACAGGTTCTCCGGCTTCGTCGCCGAGCTGCGGGCGGCGGGCATACCCATCAGCACCACGGAAGTGGTCGACGCCACCGAAGCTTTGCGCCATCTTCCCCTGGAGGACCGCAGCGCCCTCAAGCTCGGCCTAGCGGCCGCGCTGGTAAAGCAGGACGGCCACCGCCACGTGTTCGACACCATGTTCGAGCTGTATTTCTCCCTGCAGCCGGCCGGTCCGCAGGCACTGTTCGACGGGCTGAGCGGGGACGGGACAGGAGCCGGGACCGAGGACCTCACCGCCCGCGAACTGGCCGAGCTCGCCTACCAGGCGCTGGTCGACGGGTCCCCCGAGAAAATGGCAGCCCTGGCCCGGGCGGCGGTCGACCGCTTCGCCGGCATGGAGGCGGGACGGCCCGTAGGGGGCAGCTACTACGTTTTCAAGACTCTCCGCCAACTTGAGGCCGACCAGCTCCTCGACCAGATGGTGAGCTCGGCGACCGAAGCCGGGCAACTCGAAGGCCTCCTGCTCGCCAATGAGTACCGGCGCCATTTCGGGTCCCTACGTGAACATGTCGACGCCGAGGTCCGCCGACGGCTCGTGGCCGACCGCGGCGCCCAAGCCGTGGCCCGGACGCTGCGGCGGCCCCTGCCCGAAGACGTCGACTTCATGCACCTGGACCGAGACGAGCTGGCCGCCCTACAGCGCAACCTCCAACCCTTGGCCCGCAAGCTGGCGGTGCACCTGGCCCGCAAACGCCGCCAACGCCGCAAAGGGCGCCTCGACTTCCGGGCCACCATGCGCCGCTCCCTGTCGAACGGTGGCGCCCCGGCTGAGCCCGTGTTCAGGTCCCCTCACCCCTCCAAGCCCGAACTGTGGGCGCTGGCCGACATATCCGGCTCCGTGGCCGCTTTCGCCCGCTTCACACTTCAGCTGGTTTATGCCCTGTCGTCGCAGTTTTCGCGCACTCGCGCCTGGGCCTTCATCGATGGCATCGACGAGGTGACCGATCTCCTAAAAGGCGCCGACGACATCAGCCAGGCCGTGCACAACATAAACACTCAGGCGGACGTGATCTGGACCGAGGGCCACTCCGATTACGGCCACGCCCTGACCGACTTCGTACAGCGCTGGGGCCGGGAGGTCACCGGCCGCACTACGGTGCTGGTGCTGGGCGATGCCCGCAACAACTACCACTCCGTACATCCCTCCGCCATGGCCGAGATCGCCGAGCGCGCCCATAACGTCTGGTGGCTCAACCCCGAGCCCCGGGCCTACTGGGACACCGGGGACTCGGTGCTGGCGCAGTACGGCGCCCACTGTGCCGGCGTATGGGAATGCCGCAACCTGCGCCAGTTGCGCCACTTCGTCGAACAGCTCCCCTGAACGCTCGCTAAGAGCCGACCGGGGCGAAAATAACGGCGCTACCCTGATGGGTGACACCGACACAGGAGGCCCCTGCCCGATGGCCCTGCTCAGCCGTGAGTTCATAGCGGTACCCGACGACAAAAAAAACCAGATCGTCTTCAAATGGCCCGACCTGAAGATCAGGAAGTTCACCCGGGCGATCGTCAATGCCGACGAGCTGGCCCTGTTCATCAACACCGGCCAGGTCATCGGGACGATGGGGCCGGGGCGGCATCAGATCGACGCCCAGGAGCTGCCTTTCCTGGGCATGTTCATCGACGCGGCCACGGGCGGCAACGCCTACCGGGCCGAGCTGTACTTCGTCGGCACCCGTGAGTACCCCGGGTTCACCTTCGGCGGCCGCATCGACGACGTCCAGGACCCCCAGACGGGGATGATCATCACCCTGCGGGTGTTCGGCGACTACTCCCTGCAGGTAAAAGACCCCACGGCGCTCATCACCAACCTGGTCGGGACCGTCGACGTCACCAACAATGAGCGCGTGGCGGGCTGGGTCAGCGACCAGCTCCTCAAGGTCATGCGCACCGAAGTGACGACCCAGATAGTCCGCAACGGGTGGCCCATCCTGGGGCTGTCGGCCTACACGCCGGACCTGGAGAAGGCGTGCATCGCGGCCGCCAACAACCAGCTTGTGACCTACGGCGTGGCGCTGGTCCGTATGGGCAACTTCGACGTCAACTTGAGCGAGGCCGACGAGGTCCAGCTGAAGAACCTGGCCAAGGACACGGCTTACAGCCGACTAGCCGGCGGCTTCAACCGTTATGCGGCAGGCGAGATGGCCCTCGGCGCCGGCCAGGGGATGGCCAAGGGTGGCGGTGGTGACAGCGGTGCCTTCATGGCCGTCGGTCTCGGGCTGGGCGGCCAGCTGGCCGGAGGCGCCGGTGGCCCTGGCGTCGGCGGTGAGCCCGGCCCGGTGCCGCCTCCTGCGCCCGGTTTCGCCGGAGGCGGTGCCGGCTTCGCCGGGGGCCCCGGAGGGGCGCCAGCGCCCGCTCCGGTCGCCACGGTCACCTGTCCCAGCTGCAACACGACGCAAACCGCCGGCGCCAAGTTTTGTTCGTCGTGTGGGGCGGCCCTACCTCCCCCCGCCGGCCACTGCAGCGGGTGCGGTACGGACAACCTCCCGACGGCCCGGTTCTGTGCCCAGTGCGGTCAGCCCCTCGGCCCCCAGCCCGTTCACTGCCCTTCGTGTGGGGCCGAAGCCGGGCCCGGCCAGCGCTTCTGCGCCAGTTGCGGCACCGCAATCGCGCCGGCGGCCACAGCCGCGGCCCCTTCTGCTGCCGCCCCCGCCAATGGGGCTCCCGCAGGCGGCTCACAACCATGACGACCGGCTAAAGGAGGTCCCTTCATCTTTTACGGTGGCGGTGGCGCCCTGGGGTTCATGATCTTCGCCATGTTGATCATGGTGGTCTTTCGTTCCATGGGCCGGGGCCGGGGCCCGTGGGGCGGCGGTGGTCGAGGGCCGTGGGGCGGCGGTGGTCGAGGGCCGTGGGGCGGCGGTGGCGGCCCGTGGGGCGGTGGCGGCGGTCCCTGGGGCCGTGGCGGTGGAGGGCCATGGGGCCCCGGCGGCCAGAGCTCCCCGGGCCCGGGTGGCACCAGTGGGCCGGCTGCCGGCGGGGACCAGGGATGGGCGGCTGGAGGCGGTCCGGCCGGTGGCACCTCGACGGGTGGCGGTTGGACGCCCGGGGGAGGCCCGGTAGGAGGCGGCTGGAGCGCGAGTGGTGGTACGACCGCCGGCGGGGGCCCGGCGGGAGGGGGCTGGACGAGCAGCGGTGGCACCGGTGACGCTGCCATCCCGGCCGGCCAGGGCCGGGGCGCGGGTGGCCACCTGGCCGGCGAGGGTGGCACAGTACTACCGGGAGGGGCGGGCCAGGACTGGATGAACGACCCCCGCCCGGCGGCCGACAGCATTGCCGGCGAGCTCTTCCCGGCACGCCATGCCCGGGCCATGCAGGCCGCCAGCCCCGTCGACGTGGGCCTGGCCGCCATTCAAGCCCACGACCCGGCCTTCGAGCTCGAGCAGTTCACCCAGCAGGTGCAGCGCGTCTTCTTCATGGTCCAGGAGGGCTGGAGCGAGCGTAAACCCGAGATGAGCCGCCAGGTGATGGCGGACGGGCTGTGGCAAGAGCAGCGCGACCAGATCCAGGGGTACGTAAACGGGCACCGGCGCAACATGCTCGACTACCTGGCGGTCTCCAACATCTGGCCGGTGGCGGCACACGCAGATGGCCACTTCGACACCATCACGGTGCGGGTCGTCGCTGCTTGTACCGACTACGACGTAGACGACAAGACCGGCCGCGTGGTGCGCGGCGACCGCCAGGTCCAGCAGTGGGAGGAGGACTGGACCTTCCAGCGCTCTTCCCAGGCGCAAACCAAGACCGGCGGGACCACCTTGGGCTCCAAGTGCCCAAACTGCGGGGCTCCGCTCGACGTCGACCTGGCCGGAGCGTGCCGCTACTGCAAGGCCCTCATCATGTCCGGCGACTACGACTGGGTGCTGGCGCGCATCTCACAGGTGGGATAGCCCTGCCTCGGCCCTAGGGGGTAGTAGCAACAGGCTGCGGCGCCGGCGCCACCAGGCCCGTCTCCTGCTCCTCGCCTAAGAGCGCCCAGTCGAGCATCTGGCGGTACACGGACAGGATTTCAAAGCCGTACGCGGAGTTCGTGGCCCAAACGCCGGCCAGGGACATCCAGGTCGTGCAGCAGCCTTCGACGCCCCCGGCCCCGATAGTGCTCAAGGACGGAGCGGGAGGCAGCCCGGCGTACTGGCTCAAGAGCTCTTCCTGAGCGACGATCCCGTCCATGGGCGACGCGAAGCTCCAACCGTGCTTGCACTTGTCGCACGCCCCTATGCCGGCAAAGTTGTTGTTCTTGGAGGTGAGCTGACCACCGGCGGGGAAGGAGAAGTAGCCCGTTTCGACCGCCGACTGGGCGAAGGCGAGGTCGGCCCGTACCCCCGTCAGCCGGCCGGCTTCCATGTAGTCGGAAACAAGCCGGTCGAGCGGCACCATCGTGTTGGCCTGCGCGCCCGTCGAGGCGAACCAACCCTCGATCTGCGCCGCCGACAAGACAGGGGGCCCCAGGATGCTCGGCCCAGAGGCAGCTAGCCCGGACAAGGCTTCCTGCCTGACCATGGCCACGACCCCGGGCGCGGGGGCCACCCCCGGCGGACCGGTGGTGATAGTGGTCGCGGTCGTCGACGTCGTGGTACTGGTCGACGTCGAGGTGGTCGTCGGGATCGCTATCGTCGTCCGGGGCCGGGCGACCAGGGCGAGGGCCGCCATCCTTTCCGCCCTGGCCTGCAGCGCCACCTTGCCCTCGAACAAAGCCAGGGCCGTGACGGGCCGCGCCGGCGCCTTGCCTGGGACCAGCACCCATTGGCGAGCCAGGCTCAACGCCCAGCGGGAGGTGGCCAGTTGGGCCATCGCCGTGCCGAGCAGGGCCTTTTTGTGGACCGTAACGCCCTTTGCCACCGCCACGCCGGTCCGAGCCAAGTGCAGCCGAACGATGCTCCTGCCCAGTTCCCCTTTGGCATTTGACAGCCCGGCGGCGGTATCAGTGGCGGCGATGCTGCCGAGCTCGGCTTGCTCGACTTCACGCTCCTGGCTGGGCAGGTCCAGGTTGTCGCGGACAGAGAGGCCGGTGTACTCGGCGATGCCTAGCTCGCACAGGGCCTGGTCGTACAGGTTGACGGTCGCCGTAGCCGCGGCCTTGGCCGCGGCGGCACGGACCTCCCGAACCTGCGCCGCCCGCCATTGAGCGGTGGAGAGGCGGTAGGCGGCACCGGCGTCACCGACGTCGGTGTACGCCACCTTCAAGAAGACCCGGGCATCGCTGTACGCCCCGAGGCTGGTGATCTGGCGTTCGGCGGCGACGACCGCAGCCACGACGGCGTCCGAACCGGGCGGAGGACCGGTCGGTGGGGCCCAGCCAGGGACGGCGAGGGCGCCGGCGGTCCCGGGACGAGCGGAAACATCGGCACCTAGCAGGCCGCCTACGAGGAGCATGGTCGCGGCGACTAGGACCACGGGGCGCGCCGGACCGTGGCGAAGCCGATAGCCACGGAGGGCGCAGTGAACGGTCATAGCTAAGCCTTAGGCGAGCAGTTCCCCCTGTCGCGCTCGGTTAAGCGCGCCAGCGCTTCCGGTACCTTTGGGGGTACCGCTCGCTCTTGATGCTTATCGGCAGATTAGGACCTGGACCGTAGCGCCTGTTGTCGCCCGGTGCCTAGACCTGCTCGACCTCGTAGGCGCCGAACTCGTCGCTGCCGTCGTGGGCGAACTCGTCGTGCAGGCCGCACTCCGTCTTGGCCTGGCCCACCCAGCGACCGGAGCGGGGGTCGTCACCGGCCTTGACGGGGCGGGTGCAGGGCCAGCAGCCTATGGACGGGTAGCCCTTCATCAGCAACGGGTTCACGGGGACGTCGTGGTCGTCTATGTAACCCTGGACGTCGAGGTCGGTCCACGTGGCGAGCGGGTTGACCTTGATCAGTCCACGACTGTCCCGGCTCACGATCGCCGCCTGGCGCCGCGTGTCGGACTCCTGGCGGCGCAGGCCGCTCATCCACGCCAGCTTGCCGAACAGGGCACGCTCGAGCTGGAAGACCTTGGCCGGGCTGCAGCAGTTGACGGGGTCCGACTGCCACAAGGGCACCTCGTAGTGAGGGACGGTCATGATCCGCAGGTTGAGCCCATAGCGCCGGCGGACCTTCTCGAGCGTCTCCATGGTCTCGGTGAAGTGGTAGCCGGTGTCGATGAAGACGACCTCGATCGCCGGCTCAACCGCAACCGCGACATCGATGAGCACGGCGTCGGTCATGGAGGCGGTCAGGCACATCTGGGGGTGAAAGCGCTCCACCGTCCACGCCACGATCTCGGCCGCCGAAGCGGTCTCGAACCTCGCCCCCAGAGCCGCCAAGGCCTCGTCGGTCAGGTCATCGGTGCTACGGGTGTCAAGCACAGCCACAGTGGTACCTTTCCGACTGGCTTGCCTGCGCTATGCCCCCGCGCATTCGCCCATACCAACCTCGGCAATGTACGGACCAGTCTCATCAAAGTCTATGTAAAAATCCGGGCGCTCCTCCGGAGACGGCCAATTATCCAGGTCAGCCAGGTCGGCGGCGAGTGCCTTGGCCCCGCCGGAGCGCTCCAGCCAGGCGCTGAAGTCCTCCCCGGCCCGGCGCTCGTCGGCGAAGCGCCCGACTATACGGACCGTCGCCTCGGCGCACGCCTTGGCCGGTAGGCGCAGGGCGCGCTGGCCGAACTCGATCTCGGTCTTGCCGATGTGGCCGCCCAGCAACAACTGGTAGCCGGGCGCCGGCCGTCCGTTGGCCCGCCGCTCGACGCCGTGGAAGCCGATGTCGGCAGTGTGGTGCTGGCCGCAACTGTTGGTGCAGCCCGAGATGTTGACCCGCACGCCGCCGACGTCAGCCAACCCGGCGCTTTCCAGGGCTTTGCCGATCTCATCGGCCAGGCCCCGGCTCTGGGTGACGGCGAGGTTGCAGGTATCGGCTCCCGGGCAGGAGACCACGTCCCGGGCCAGTTCGGCGCCGGGCTCGGCCATGCCGATCGTCTCCAGCCGGCGGTAGAGCTCAGGCAGCTGGTCGGCCGTCAGGTCCCGGAAAACCAGGTTCTGGCGGTTAGTGACCCTGATGGTGGCGCCCATGTCTCGCTGTACCGCGGCCAGTCCCCGGAACTGGGCCGAGGTGACGTCGCCTAGGCGGGCGTAGGCCAGGGCGGAAACCGTGCCCTTGGCCACCCCGATCACCACGTTGGCCGACTCCCAACGCTTATAGGGGTCGCCGGGCCCCAGCCGAAGGGTCACCGGGGTGCCCACGGGGGTGGGAGAAACGTGCGCGGCCACGCCCGCCGGGACGTCGCCGAGCTCGCGTACCACGGCCGGGATGCCCCCGGGCCAGGAACTGGACGCCGTCAGGAGCTTGCGCTCCTTCAGTACCCGCTCGCGCAACTCGTCGATGCCCATCGTGTCGACCAGCCACTTCAGGCGGGCGCGCAGCTTGTTGTCGCGGTTGCCGTAGTGGTCGAAGGTCCGCAGCACGGCCTCGAGGGTGGCCAGCAACTGCTCGCGGGGCGTGAACTCCTCGAGCGCCTTGGCGGGGTGCGGGTTGGCTCCCAGGCCGCCGGCGATGAACACCCTGAAGCCGGCTTCGGTGGTCCCGTCCGGCAACGGCCGGGCCACGGCCACCACCCCGATGTCGTTGAACATCGCCTGGCCGCAGTCGGTCATGCAGCCCGAGAAGTTGATCTTGAACTTCCGGGGGAGGCGCTGGGCGTACGGGTGGTGCAGGAAGTGACGGAACGCCGCCTCGGCCCAGGGGCTGATGTCCAGGACCTCGAAAGGGCAGGCCCCGGCGAGATGGCACCCGGTGATGTTGCGAACGGTATCGCCGCAAGCCTCGCGTGTCGTCAGCCCCACCCGGGCCAGGTCCCGCAGGAGCCGGGGCACCCGCTCCAGCTCGACGAAATGGAACTGGATGTTCTGGCGAGTGGTCAGGTGGCCCCAGCCACGGCTGTAGGTATCGGCGATCTCCGCCAGGGCCTCCAGCTGTTCGGGGGTGATGGACCCGTAGGGCGCTTTGATCCTGACCATCTGGTTGCGGCCGCCCTGGCGCTGCCCGTACACGCCGTTGTTGAGGCGGACGACCCGGAACACGTCCTCGTCGAGGCGCCCTTCGAGGTAGGCCTCGAGCATCCGGTCGAACTTGGCGATGTCGGCTTGCAGCTCAGCCGAGATGTCCCGGGTAAGGATGGCAACGGTCACTACGGCCATTCTTATCATTCCCGATCGCTTTAGTCAACTTTTTGGTTGGGATACCCCGATCGGGCTTGGAGCAGCCATTTTGCCTTGGGATGGTACGAGCGAAAGTGTAGGTTCAGCCCCGGCGCAGCAGTTCGGCCACCCGGAAAGCCAGATCCAGTGACTGGCGGGCGTTGAGCCGGGGGTCGCAGGTGGTGGTGTACCTGAGCTCCAGGTCGTCCTCGAATATCTCCTCGGCGCCGCCGAGGCACTCGGTCACGCTATCGCCGGTGAGCTCCACGTGGACCCCTCCCGGCCAGGTGCCGGTCGCCGCGCAGGCCGAGAAGAAGCCGGAGATCTCCTTGAGCACGTCGTCGAAGTGCCGGGTCTTGCGGCCGCTTTCGGACACAAAGGTGTTGCCGTGCATCGGGTCGCACGCCCACACGACGGGGTGGCCCGAGCGGCGCACAGCCTCCTGGAGCGGGGGAAGGACCGTCTCGACCCTCTTGGCACCCATACGGCTGATGAGCGTCAACCGGCCCGGCTCCCGGTCAGGGTCGAGGATGTCGCACAAGGACACCAGGTCTTCGGGCTTGGCCTCGGCCCCGACCTTGGCGGCTACGGGGTTGTTGACCCCCGAGAGGAAGTGCAAGTGGGCGCCGTCCAATTGACGCGTGCGCTCGCCGCACCACAGGAGATGGGCGGAGGTGTCGTACCAAGTGCCGGTGAGCGAGTCCTTGCGGGTCAGGGCTTCCTCGTAGCCGAGGATCAGGGCCTCGTGGCTCGTGTAGAAGTCGACCTGGTGCAGGCCCACCTCGGCCTGCAGGTCGATCCCGCAAGCCGCCATGAAGCGCAGGGCGCGGTCGATCTCGCCCGCGATGGCCTCGTAGCGCTGGCCCTCCCGGCTGGAGGCGACGAACTGCTGGTTCCACATGTGGACCTGGCTCAGGTCGGCGAAGCCACCCTTGGTGAAGGCGCGCACCAGGTTGAGCGTGGCTGCCGACTGGTTGTAGGCGGCGATAAGACGGCTGGGGTCAGGCCGGCGGGCCTCGACCGTGGGGGCGTCGTCGTTGACGATGTGGCCACGGAAAACGGGGAGCCGCTCCCCCGCCACCACCTCATAAGGCGACGAACGGGGCTTGGCGAACTGCCCGGCGATGCGGCCCACCTTCACCACCGGGACCCCGCCGCCGTAAGTGAGGACCACGGCCATTTGCAGGATCACCTTGAGCTTGTCGCGGATGCTGTCGGCGGTGAAGTCGTAGAAGGACTCGGCGCAGTCACCGGCCTGGAGCAGGAAGGCCCGGCCCCCGGCCACCTCGGCGAGGGAGCGGCGCAGCCCCCGAGCCTCGCCCGCGAACACGAGCGGGGGCAGCGTCGACAGGACCTTCAGGGATTGCTCGAGGGCGTGGTCGTCCGGCCATTCAGGCTGCTGCTCGACGGGCCGCGAACGCCACGAGGTGGGAGCCCATTCGTTCACGCACTTAACCGTACAGGCGCCCCCGTGAAGAGCAAGTCGATTTACGGACGAGGCTAAGTTGCATGGAGATGACGCCGCGCATCGGGATCTTCGGCGGGACGTTCGACCCGATCCACGTCGGACATCTTGTAGCTGCCGTCAACACTCGCCATGACCTCGACCTCGACCGGGTCGTGATGATGGTGGCCAATGTGCCCTGGCAGAAGGCCGGCGAGCGCAAGGTCTCCCCGGCCGAGGACCGCTTCGAGATGGTGCGGACGGCCGTGGGCGACGTGGAAGGGCTGGAAGCGAGCCGGATGGAGATCGACCGGGGCGGGCCCTCCTACACGGCGGACACGGTCGCGCAGTACGCGGCGCTGCACCCGGGGGCGGAGCTGTTCGTGATCGTGGGCTGGGACGTCGGGTCCGAGCTGCAGAGCTGGGAGCGCCTGGACGAGGTACGGGACCTGGCCAGCCTGGTGATCGTCAACCGCCCGGGCACACCACCCCCAGCCGGTCTGCGCCGTCAAGGTTGGCGCTTGAGCCAGGTGACCGTGCCCAACCTCGAGATCTCGAGTACCGACCTGCGGGCACGGGCCGCCACCGGCCGGCCCCTCGACTATCTGGTCCCGGGCCCGGCAGTTCGCGTCATCAGGGAGCGCAGCCTGTACTCTGTGAGTGGATGACCACTGCCCTCGGGGCCGGCCCACAGCCCACCGCTTCGCCCACCTCGCGTGGTGGCAAGCACCGGCTCGGCAGGCGCCGGCGAGCCCGGGAGAAGGTACTGGCGGTCTTTGTGCTGCTCATTGCCTTCGCAGTGACCGTCGTCCTGCTCGGGTTGCAATGGCTCGGCAACCAGGGTACTGCGAGCTCCGCCCCGATTTCGGCGAGCCAGACGCTCATCAGTGAGGTGCAAGCTTCTTGACCTTAGCCCCCAAAGCTCCTGGAGCTTGGGAGGGCACTGGTGCCATTTTCGCCGGTATCACCAGCGAGCGCACACGGGAATGCTGTGCCGCCGTAGCCAGAGCAGCCTCTTCCAAGCTCGGGCGCGACACGGTAGTCCTGGGCGTGGAGAAGTTGCTGGGCATCACCGACGCGTTCGTGGTCACCAGTGGCGCCAACCCTCGCCAAGTTCGCACGATCCGTGACGAAGTAGAACGCCAGCTGAAGCTCGCCGGGCTGGGAAAGCCGCTGTCCGTGGAGGGCCTCGACGATGCCCAGTGGGTGTTGATGGACTACGGCGACTTCCTGGTGCACGTCTTCTTGGAGGAGACTCGTCGTTTTTACGACCTGGAGCACCTGTGGGGCGACGCTCCCCGCTGGGCCTGGGACGAGCGCTCGAACGCGCTCGTCGGGGCGCCCGCCTAGGCACCGCGTGGCTGCCCGGAGCGGCCGTCTTTGGGGCGACGAACAGGACCGTCGCCTTCCTCCTCCTACTTCCCGTGACTACCTATTGACGCCGCTAACTTAGCCATAGTACGTTAGCGGCGTTAGGCTAACCACGTTAGGAGGCTCGGCCATGCTGAAGGCCGTCGGTCGGGTCGCCACCGCACGAGCTCGTCTCGTACTGGTGGCCACCCTATTTGTCCTGCTTGCCGCCGGGGCCTTCGGGGCTTCCGCGGTACCTCACCTCTCCTCAGGCGGTTTCACCGACTCGAGTTCCCCCTCGACCAAGGCGGACGCTCTGCTCTCGAGCCAGTTCCACCAGGGCGAGGCCAACCTTGTTTTCCTCCTTGGTACCCCGGCCGGGTTGAACAGCCCGGCCGCACGCACCGTCGGGACGGAACTGGCCCGGGACCTGGCCGCCCACCGGTACGTGAGCGGGGTGTCCTCCTACTGGTCGGCGCCCACCGCGGCCCGGGCGGGCCTGGAGAGCCGGGACGGGCGCTACGGGCTCGTGACGGCCAGTGTGGCCGGGAGCGACAGTACGTCCCCGGCCCGGGGCGAAGCCATTGCCAGGCAGTACAGCGGCAACCGCGACGGGGTAACGGTCAGCGCCGGCGGGGCGACGGTCGTCAACTACCAGATCAACCAGCAGGTGTCCCATGACCTGGGAGTAGCCGAGTCCGTGGCCGTGCCCCTGACCCTGTTGGCCCTACTGATTGTCTTCGGGACGGCGCTGGCGGCCGTGCTGCCGCTGGTGATCGGCGGCGTGGCCGTCGTCGGCACCCTGGCCGTGCTGCGCTTGTTGACGTTGTTCGTACCGGTCTCGGTCTTCGCCCTCAACCTCACGACGGCCCTGGGCCTCGGCCTCGCCATCGACTACAGCCTCTTTATCCTGAACCGCTACCGGGAGGAGCGGCGGGCCGGACGTGCCGGCGCCGTGGCGGTCCGGGCCGCCGTCAGCGCGGCGGGCCGGACCGTGCTCTTCTCGGCGGTGGCCGTGGGGCTCTCGATGGCGGCGATGTTGGTCTTCCCCTTCTACTTTTTGCGCTCCTTTGCCTACGCCGGCATCGCTGTCGTGGCCATCGCCGCCCTGGGCGCGGTCGTCGTGCTGCCCGCGCTCCTGACTGTCATGGGCCCGCGGGTGGACGCCTGGGACCTACGCTTGCTCGTCCGCCGCGTCCTGCGGCGCCGCCCGGCCCCGGCGCCGGTACCGGGCCAGTCCTGGCGCCGTCTGGCACTGGTCGTGATGCGGCGACCGGTCGCCTTCGGGCTGGCCGTCGTGGCGGTCCTGGCCCTGTTGGGCACGCCCTTCCTCTCGGTACGTTTCGGCCTCCCCGACGACCGGGCGCTGCCCGCGTCGGCGACCAGTCACCAGGTGGCCGACGTGCTCCGGGCCGATTTCAGTTCCGACAGCGCCAACGCGCTGACCGTCGTGCTCCCCCACGGGGCCGGAGCCCCCCGGACCGAAATGAGCGCCTACGTCAAGCAGATGTCGTCGCTCCCGGGGGTGACGGGGGTCGTCTCGCCCCTGGGTACGTTCGTGTCGGGCCGGCACGTCGCCGACTACTCGACCCCGTGGTCAGGCGGAGGCACGTACCTTACCGTCGTCAACGACGTCGAACCCTATTCAGGGGCGGGATCGGACCTGGTGACGACGGTACGGGCGCTGCCGGGACCAAGCCCGGCCCTGGTGACCGGCCTGGCCGCTCGCAGCGTCGACTCGCTCAACGCCCTTCTAGGAGTGTTGCCGTTCGCCCTGGGCTTGATAGCGCTGTCCACGCTGGTCATCCTGTTCGCCTTCACCCGGAGCGTGCTCCTGCCGGTGAAGGCACTGGTCCTCAACGTGCTGTCCCTGTCGGCGACGTTCGGGGCCATGGTCTGGATCTTCCAAGAGGGCCACCTATCGCACCTGCTGGGCGGAGTGGGCGCCACCGGCTACCTCACGGCCAGCATGCTGGTGCTGATGTTCTGCATAGCCTTCGGCCTGTCCATGGACTACGAGGTGTTCCTGCTGTCTCGTATCAAGGAGCATTGGGACCTGTCCGACCGCACCCCCGAGGCCAACACTGCCGCCGTTGTCGCCGGGCTCGAAGGGACCGGCCGCATCATCACCGCGGCCGCCGCGCTCATTTCGATAGTGTTCCTGGCCATGGTGACCTCCCAGGTCAGCTTCATAAAGATGTTCGGCCTGGGGATGGCTCTAGCCGTGCTCATGGACGCCACTCTGGTCCGAGGCGTCCTGGTACCGGCGTTCATGCGGGTGGCCGGGCGCGCCAACTGGTGGGTGCCACCGACCTTAGTGAAGGTACATGTCGCAAACGCCGACTACGAGATCCCGCCGGCATAGGGCACGGCGCGGCCAGGGCGAGGTGCTGCGCGCCGAGATCCTGGCCGCCGCCATGGACCTACTGACCAGCACCGGGCGCCAGGAAGACGTGTCCGTGCGCGCCGTGGCCCAGCTCGTAGGGGTCACGGCGCCGTCCATCTACATGCACTTCAAGGACAAGGACGAGCTGCTCGACGCGGTCTGTGCCGAGCAGTTCGCCGCCCTGGGCCGGGCCATGGAAGAGGAAGCGGCGACGAAGACCGACCCGCTCGAGCGGCTCCTCGCCCAGGGCCGGGCCTATGTGCGCTTCGCGCTGGCACAGCCCGAGCACTACCGCTTGAGCACCATGATCTCGAGGAAACCGGGCAGCGTGGACGAGATGATCCAGGACACCTGCTTTCAGCAGTTGCTGGCCACGGTCGAAAAGTGCACCGAGGCCGGCATCTTCCCCGAAAGCCCCGGGAGCAACGTTCACATCGGCTTTCGCCTGTGGGCCGCGACGCACGGGGTGGCGTCGCTACTTGTCACCAAGCCATGGCTGCCGTGGGGGGACGTGGACGACCTGGTAGAGCAGATGCTCCGGGCTGCCGTCATTGGCAACGCCGTGGCGGGGCGGCCCGAGCGCTTGTCCGAACTACAAGACTTGGGCGCTGCTCTGGAACCGCTGTGGGCTAAGCGCTCTGTATCTTGATCTCGATGTCGACGCCGGCAGGCAATTCGATGCGCTGAAGGGAATCAACGGTCTTCGACGTGTGCTCGACGATGTCGAGCAGGCGCTTGTGGACGCGCATTTCGAAGTGCTCGCGGCTGTCCTTGTACTTGTGGGGGCTCCGGATAACCGTGAAACGGTTGATCTCGGTGGGCAACGGGACGGGGCCGCGCACCTTGGCCTGGGTACGCAGCACCGTCTCGACGATCTTCTTGGTCGACTGGTCTATGACCTCGTGGTCGTAAGCCTTCAGCCGTATCCGTATCCGCTGTTTGGCACCTTCAGCCACGAGATCTCTCCGTCCTTAGCCCGTTGTTACTTGATTATCTTGGTGACGCGACCGGCGCCGACGGTGTGCCCACCCTCACGGATGGCAAAACGCAGGCCCTCGTCCATGGCGATCGGCTTGCCCAGCTCCACGGTCATGACGACATTGTCGCCGGGCATGACCATCTCCGTGCCCTCAGGCAGGGTAACCGACCCGGTGACGTCGGTGGTCCGGAAGTAGAACTGCGGCCGGTAGTTGGTGAAGAAGGGCTTGTGGCGCCCGCCCTCGTTCTTGGTCAGCACGTAGACGTTGGCCTCGAAGTTGGCGTGGGGAGTGATCGAGCCGGGCTTGCACAGCACCTGGCCACGCGTCACGTCCTCCTTCTTGGTGCCCCGCAGCAGGACGCCGATGTTGTCGCCCGCCTGGCCCTGGTCGAGGAGCTTGCGGAACATCTCCACACCGGTGCACACGGTCTTGGCCGTGGGCCTGAGGCCGACGATCTCGACGGGGTCGTTGACCTTTATGATGCCCTGCTCGACCTTGCCCGTGGCCACGGTGCCGCGCCCGGCGATGGTGAGCACGTCCTCGATAGGCATGAGGAAGGGCTTTTCGATGTCACGACTAGGCTCGGGCACGTAGCTGTCCACAGCCTCCATCAGCGCAAGGATCCCCTTGGCCGCCTCCGGGTCGCCCTCGAGGGCTTTGAGCGCAGACACACGCACGACAGGGATGTCGTCACCGGGGAACTCGTAGAAGCTGAGCAGCTCGCGCACCTCGAGCTCGACCAGTTCGAGCAGCTCCTCGTCTTCCATGGCGTCGACCTTGTTGAGGGCGACAACGATGGAGGGCACGTTGACCTGACGGGCCAGGAGCACGTGCTCGCGAGTCTGGGCCATCGGGCCATCGGGGGCCGACACGACCAGGATGGCACCGTCGACCTGGGCCGCGCCGGTGATCATGTTTTTGATGTAGTCGGCGTGACCGGGCATGTCGACGTGCGCGTAGTGGCGGTTGTCGGTCTGGTACTCGACGTGCGCGATGTTGATCGTGATGCCGCGCTGGCGCTCCTCCGGCGCCTTGTCGATGGCGTCGAAGGCCGTGAAAGAGTTGTGCTTGGGGTCGTGAGCAGTGAGCACCTTCGTGATGGCCGCGGTCAAAGTGGTCTTGCCGTGGTCAATGTGCCCCATCGTGCCGATGTTGAGGTGGGGTTTCGTGCGCTCAAATTTTTGCTTGGCCATTAACAATGCTCCCTGTGCAAATCCGGCCCTCAGCCGGAGGCGGTCTAGTACCCTAGCAGGTGGCGGAGGTGCGAGCGGCGGCGTTACTCACCGCGCACCCTGGCCACGATGTCCTTGGCGACCTGCTCAGGCACTTCCTGGTAACTCCTGAACTGCATGGTGTAGGTCGCTCGACCTTGCGTGCGGCTGCGGAGGTCGGTGGCATACCCGAACATCTCCGCGAGGGGCACCTCGGCCTTTACTACCTGGTTGTTCGCCCGCTGGTCCATGCCGCCAACGTGGCCTCGCCGCGAAGCGAGGTCGCCGATCACATCGCCCAGGTAGTCGTCGGGCGTGACGACTTCGACGGCCATGATGGGTTCCAGCAGCACGGGACTAGCCCGGCGGCAGGCTTCCTTGAAGCACATCGAAGCGGCGATCTTGAAGGCCATTTCCGACGAGTCGACGTCGTGGTAGGACCCGTAGACCAAGGTGGCACGCATGTCCACGGCAGGGAAGCCGGCCAGCACACCGGACTGCATGGCGTCCTGGATGCCGGCATCGACGGCGGGGATGTACTCCTTGGGGATGACACCACCGGTGATCTTGTCCACGAACTCGTAGCCACCCCCGGGCCCCGTCGGCTCCAGGTTGAGCACGACATGGCCGTACTGGCCGCGGCCGCCGGTCTGGCGCACGTACCGGTGCTCGACCTTCTCCACCGCCTTGCGGATGGTCTCCCGGTAGGCGACCTGGGGCTTGCCCACGTTGGCGTCAACCCTGAACTCGCGCAGCATGCGGTCCACCAGCACTTCGAGGTGGAGCTCGCCCATGCCGCCGATGACTGTTTGGCCCGTCTCCTGGTCGGCGTGGACCTGGAAGGTGGGGTCCTCCTCCGACAGTGTCTGCAGGGCACGCGAGAGCTTGTCCTGGTCGGCCTTCGTCTTCGGCTCTACGGCTACGTGGATGACGGGCTCGGGGAAGTCCAACGACTCCAGGACGATGGGGTCGCCCGGGTCGCACAGGGTATCGCCGGTGGTCGTCTGCTTCAGCCCCACCAGGGCGATGATGTCGCCGGCGTAGGCCACGTCGCGCGGCTCGCGGTGGTTGGCGTGCATCTGTACGATGCGGCCGATGCGCTCTTTGCGGTCACGGCTCGAATTGAGCACGGCGTCGCCCTGGCTGATCATCCCGGAGTAGATACGGGCGAAGACGAGCTTGCCCAGGTGCTGGTCAGCCATGATCTTGAAGGCCAGGGCGGCGAACGGTTCTTTGTCGTCAGCCCGGCGCTCGAGGTCCCGCTCACCTTTCAGGTCCTTGCCCGGGGTAGGCGGTACGTCGAGCGGGCTGGGCAGGTAATCGACGACAGCGTCCAGCATGGGCTGCACGCCCTTGTTTTTGAAGGCGGCGCCGCACAGCACGGGAACGGCCAGATTGGCGATGGTCGCCCGGCGTAGGGCCGTCTTCAGGTCGGCGGCAGTGATCTCCTCGTCGTTGAGGAACTTCTCGGTGATGGCGTCGTCGAAGGTCGAGAGGGTGTCGACCAGGGCGGCGCGCCCGGTGGCCGCCTCGGCCGCCATGTGGGCCGGGATCTCGGTGGTACTGAACTCCTCGCCCCGGCTCGGGCCCTCGTCCCAGACCAACGCTTTCATCAGGACCAGGTCGACAACGCCGACGAAACTGCTCTCCACGCCTATGGGGAGCTGGACGACGGCGACAGTGGCACCCAGGCGGTCCTGGATCATGTCCACGCAGCGGGCGAAGTTGGCCCCGATGCGGTCCATCTTGTTGACGAAGCAGATGCGGGGGACGTCGTACTTGTCGGCCTGGCGCCAGACCGTCTCGGTCTGGGGCTCTACGCCGGCGACAGCGTCGAAGACGGCTACCGCACCGTCCAGGACGCGCAGCGAACGCTCGACCTCGACCGTGAAGTCGACATGGCCGGGGGTGTCGATGATGTTGATCAAGTGGTCGGCCCAGTGACACGTGGTGGCCGCCGAGGTGATGGTAATGCCCCGCTCCTGCTCCTGGGGCATCCAGTCCATGGTGGCGCTGCCCTCGTGGACCTCACCGATCTTGTAGTTGACACCCGTGTAATACAGGATGCGCTCGGTCGTCGTGGTCTTGCCCGCGTCGATATGGGCCATGATCCCGATGTTCCGGGTACGGGCCAGGGGGAACTCTCTTTTGGTGGCAGCGTCAGCCATTCAGTCGCCTCGGGGGTCGTCTTTGTCTCGCTGTAAACGGTTGGCCTTGTGTGCGCGGTCTCGCCCAACTCGCCTTGGTGCTCGGGCGGGAGCCGCTGGCGGCGGCCGGGCCGGGTAGCAGAGGCCTGTGTAGCGCTATCTACCAGCCACTAGCGCTATCTACCAGCGATAGTGAGCGAAAGCCCGGTTGGAGTCGGCCATCTTGTGCATGTCTTCACGGCGCTTGACGGCCGCCCCAACTCCGTTGGAGGCATCGATCAGTTCGTTGGCCAGACGTTCTGACATGGTCTTTTCGCGCCGTTGCTTTGAATATCCTACCAGCCAGCGCACCGAAAGCGTCGCTGCCCGCCGAGGCTTGACGTCCACAGGCACCTGGTAGGTGGCGCCGCCCACACGACGGCTCTTGACCTCGAGTTGAGGCTTAGTGTTGTCGATGGCGCGCTTCAGGGTACCGATAGGTTCGCCTGCGGTGCGGTCCTTGATCGTGTCCAAGGCGTCGTAGACGATGCGCTCGGCCAAGCTGCGCTTGCCTCGCGACAGCACCTTGTTGACGAGCTGGGTGACCAGCACCGAGTGGTAGATGGGATCGGGGGGCAGTTCCCGGCGGGGGGCGGGGCCTTTGCGCGGCATGTCTGACCTCTAGCCTTTCTAAGCCTTCTTGGCGCCGTAGCGACTGCGTGCTTGTTTGCGGTCCCGGACACCGGCGGTGTCGAGCGTGCCCCGGATGACCTTGTAACGCACCCCAGGGAGGTCCTTGACGCGCCCTCCACGCACCAGGACGATGGAGTGCTCCTGAAGGTTGTGGCCCACGCCGGGGATATAAGCGGTGATCTCGAAACCGCTCGACAACCTGACACGGGCGACCTTACGCAAGGCCGAGTTGGGCTTCTTAGGCGTGTTGGTGTACACACGCGTGCAAACCCCTCGCCGTTGGGGCGCGCCCTTGAGGGCCGGCGTCTTTGTTTTCTTAGAGTTCTGTTGACGGCCCTTACGGACCAACTGGGCAATTGTGGGCACTGGACCTCTGATGGAGAGAGTTCTTGCTTCGACGGGGCGCGTACAATCAGCCAGCTGCCCCGTGGGACGAGTAGCCATGATAGCACGGCGGACGCTTTTCCCAAGTCGGGGAAGCCGCTGGACCAACGGGTAGGGATCCGCTCAGATGGTGGTCCCGAGGAGGCCCGACATGCCCACTGCCGATGGTATGAGCTACGCGCCGAAAGGCAAGCCGGCCCCGGTGTGCCAGGAGGGCGACTTCGTCTTTGCCGCCGTAGGCCTCGACCACGGGCACATCTACGGTATGTGCAACGGGTTGACCGAGGCGGGGGGGCGGCTCAAGTGGGCCTACGACCCGGACCCGGCCAAGACGGCCGCCTTGGCCGCCAGTTTCCCCGGCGTACAGGTGGCGAGGAGCGAAGACGAGGTCCTGGAGGACCCGGGCGTGCAGCTCGTGGCCGGGGCGGCAGTCCCGGCCGATCATGCCGCCCTTGGCATGAGGGTGATGGCTCACGGCAAGGACTACTTCACGGACAAGCCGGCCTTGACGACGCTCGACCAGCTGGCGCAGGCGCGCCTGGCGGTGGAGAGCACCGGCCGCAAGTACGCCGTCTACTACAGCGAGCGGGTGCACGTCGAAAGCGCCGTGCTCGCCGGCCGGCTGGTGCGCGAGGGCGCCCTCGGGCGGGTCCTTCAGGTGATCGGGCTGGGGCCCCACCGCGCCAACCTGGCGTCGCGCCCCCCATGGTTCTTCGAGCGGGAACGCTATGGGGGCATCCTGTGCGACCTTGGGAGCCACCAGGTCGAACAGTTCCTCTGGTTCACGGGTAATTCCGACGCCCGGGTGGTCGGCAGCCAGGTCGCCAACTACGCCCACAAGGACCGGCCCGGCCTAGAGGATTTCGGTGACTGCCACCTCGTCGGCGAGAACGGCGCCACCGGGTACTTCCGCGTTGACTGGTTCACCCCGGACGGGCTGAGCGGGTGGGGGGACGGCCGCACCTTCATCCTGGGAACACTCGGGTACATGGAGCTGCGAAAGTACCTCAACGTGGGGACGCCGGACGGGGGCAATCACATCTACCTGGTGGACGCGGGCGGAGAGCACCACCTCTCGGTCAGCAGGCAGGTCGGGTACCCGTTTTTCGGAGAGCTCATCCTCGACTGCCTCGAGAGGACCGAGCGCGCCATGCCTCAGGCGCACACCTTCAAGGCCGCCGAGCTGTGCGTGGTGGCAGAGCAGGAGGCCAACCGTACCGAGTAGGCGGGGGTACCGAGTAGGCGGGGGCACCGAGTAGGCGGCACCGCCTCAGGGCGCCCGGTATCAGGCCGCTCCTCCCACCACGGTGTACTTGGCCGAAGTGGCCGAGCCCTGGGCCCCGGCGTTGCCGAAACCGGCGGCCGTGCCGTTGGCACTGACGACCCAGTAACCGGCGCCGTCGACGGTGGCGACGATGGCCTTGACGGGCTGGGGCGAAAGGCCGGTGCCTGAGCCATAGTTGGTGGCTCTGGGCCCGAAGGCATAGACACTGCCGTTGGCGGCCACGAGCCAGTAGCCCTTGCCCCCAGAGGCGGGGGCGATGCCGACAATGGCCTTGGACAGGTGCCGGCTGGACGTCGAACCGTAATAGGCGGCGTCGCCGTAGTTGAAGATGCCCCCGTCGGAGGCAACGAGCCAGTAACCCTTGCCGTCCGGCGTGGCGGCGATGCCGACGATGGGCTTGGACAGGTGCAGCTGGGCCGGTGAGCCGTGCGAGGCGGCGTCACCGTAGTGGTAGATGTCCCCGCCGGAGGCGACGAGCCAGTAGCCCTTGCCGTCCGCGGTGGCGGCGATGCCCACGATGGGCTTGCTCAGGTGCAGCTTGGACTTGGACGGCGAACCGTAGTTGACGGCGTTGCCGAAGGCCCGGACCACGCCGGTGGAGGTGACCAACCAGTACCCCTGGTCGTCCGGGGTGGCGGCGATGCCCACGACCGGCTCCGTCGACTTGGTGCTGATGGAGCCGAGGCCGGGGACGGCCCCCGAGCGCAGGATTTTTCCGGTGCTGGTGACCAGCCAGTACGAGCCGTCCACGCCGGGCGCACTGGCGCTGGGGCGGGCCTCGTTGACCAGGGCGAAGGTGGCCGGGGTGGTAAGGCCGGCCACCGAGGCCATGACTATGTAGCCACCGGTGCGGTCATTGGCGGAAAAATTGGGGGCGGTGGCGACCCCGTCCGTATTGGTCAGCACGGTCGCCGTCGCCCCGGCTCCGGCGAAGACCCCACTGGCCCCCGTGCGCGGCGCGGAAAAGGTCACCGTCGCCCCTACGAGCGGGTTGGCATCAGTATCGGTGACCGTCACGGCCAACGGCACAGCGAAGTCCGTGCCGAGCTCGGTGCTCTGGGAGGCCCCCACCCCGGCGGTGAGGTTGGCCGCCGCTCCGGCCTGGACGGTCAGGTCAAAGGTGGCCACCGAATTTACCCCGGCCACGCTGGCGGTCACGGTGAAGGCCCCGGCTGTCGTGGCCGCCGTGAGCGTCGGGCTGGTGGCGACGCCGTTCTCGCCGGTCTGCACAGAGGCGCTGGAGCCGGCCCCGGCGAAGCTGGCCCCGGCCCCAGTCGTACTGACCACGTCGAAGCCGACCGTTGTCCCCGCCACCGGATCGCCGTAGGCATCGTCGAGCGTCACCACCAGGGGCTCGGCGAAGGCGTCGCCGATGGGGGCGGACTGGCCGCTGCCGGAGGTAACGGTCACCGTGTTGACCACGCCCACCGTCGTGTTGCTGAGCTCGAAGGGGGCCGAGACGTAGTTGTCGAAACTGGCCACGACGGTGAACGACCCGGTCACATCATCGGCGTACAGCGTCGGGGCCGTGGCCGTGCCCGAGCTGTCGGCCTCCACCGACACCACGTTGGAGCCCCCGTCGAAGCTGGCCCCGGCCCCGGTGTTATAGACGGTGAACTCGACGCTCACATTGACGGCCGGGCAGCTGCTGGTGCCGACGCTCTCGGTGACTTGGACCTCGAGGGGGGTGGTGAAAGCCGTTCCCACCTTGGCGCTCTGGGGGGTCCCGGCCAGGTCGGTGAGCACGAACGACGCGGGCCCCGTGCCCGTGCATTCCTGGCCCGCGGCGGCTAAGGCAGGGGCCGCTGAGAGTACCGCTACGCCCGTGCTCAGCCCGATGGGCACGGCCCCGACGAGGACCAGGGCCGAAATGGCCCGCCCGAGCAAGGGCGATCTCACGACGCCGCTCCCGCCGGAGCGCGCAACCCGCCCCGGAAGCCGAAGCCGCTGGTGCAGCTGCCGTCGACCGGCTGGGTAACGGTCAGCCGGGTGGCGCTGACGACGCCAATGTCGTTGGTGCTGCCGAAGGCGCTGGCGCACTCACCGACCTTCAGGGCCCCGGCGGTCACCTTCTCGGTCTTGGAGTAACTGGTCTTGGAGCTGACGACCACTGACTGAGGACTGGCCTTCGGCGTTTTCGTCGGCTTTGCCGTCCCCGTAGCCGGACGGCCCCCAAAACCGGCGAAGCTGATGCCCTCAACGGTGATCGTGGAGCCCGACACCTTGGTCACCTTCCCGAAAGCCCCGAACACGTTGGTGGTCCTGAACCGGGCCGGGACCGTGCCGGTCGTGCGCGGGAAGCCGCCCCCGGGACTTCCCCGGAAGCCGCCTCCGCCGCCGGGCCCGCCACGCTCGACGCAGCTACCTTTGACCGCCGCGGTGACCGTCACGAGGGTGGCGTCGACCTTGCCCCCCGTGCCTTTGGTGCCGGTGGCGGAAATGCACGTCCCTACCGTGATGTCGCGAAGATCGAGGGGCACGGTGGCCGTGATGGCCGTCTTGGTCGTGAGGTCGACGGTCGTCTGCCCGCTCGTGCCCTGGACCTCCAGGTCCTGGCCGAGGATGCTAGCGATGGTCCCCGAGGCCGCCGGGGCGAAGCTAGGCGCGCCCGTCGGAGCGGTCGTGGTCGTCTTACTTGCCGCTGCCAATGGCCCGCTGGCCATGAGCGATACAGCCACCAGGGTGCCGACCACCAGGGCGGGGCGCAGGGCATGGTTTAGCAGGCGAACGGTCTTATCCATTTGTGTTTCTTCCTCCTGTTGCATACGGGACGGGTCAATCGCTGCGCAGGGCCTCTATGGGCGCCAGGCGGGCGGCACGGGACGCGGGGTAAACCCCGAAAACGACTCCGATCACGATGGCCACGACGATGGCGCCGATGGTGGCCGGAAGGGAAATGGCGATCTTGTTGGATATGAAATGCGGTAGCACCTCGGCACCGGCGACGCCCAATGCCGCGCCCACCAGACCTCCGACCAGGCCGAGCGTGGACGCTTCGACCAGGAACTGGCGCCGGATCACCGACGGGGTGGCGCCGAGCGCCTTACGCAGGCCGATCTCGCGGATCCGCTCGGTGACCGACACCAGCATTATGTTCATCACGCCTATTCCTCCGACCAGCAGGGATATAGCCGCTATCCCGGCCAGCAGGACGGTAAGGGTTTTGTCCACCGAAGTCGCCGTCTGGAGTATCGACCCCTGCGACGTTATGGAGAAGTCGGCATCGGCCGGGTCGGTTATGGCGTGGAGGGACAGCAGCTCGTCGTCGGCCTCGGTGTAGGCCGCGCCCATGGCCGAGCTCGACGCCGCCTCGAGGTAGATGGTCGACACCGACGATGAGCCCGTCAGGACTTCCTGCGCCGTCGTGATGGGCACCACGGCCAGGTCGTCCTCGTTGGTGGTGGCGGAGCTGCCCTCACTGTTGAATACGCCGATGACGGTGAACGGGACGGTCCCGATGTCGATGGTCTGACCGACAGGCGAGGAAAGGCCCAGCTCTTGCACCGTGGTCTGGCCCAGCACGACCACGTTGTCGTCACTGCTGACTTCTTGGGAGGTGAAGAACGAGCCCAGCGCCATCGAGCGGTCCCGCACCGATAGGTAGCCGGTGGTGGACCCGTAAACCGTGCTGGTCCAGTTCTCGGTGCCGGCGACCAGGGTCTCGCTCCTCGAAATCTGGGGCGCCACCCCGGCGATGTCGGGGCAGTCGACCTTGTTGGCCAACGCCTGGGCGTTGGAATAGGTCAGCGTCGACGCCGAACCGAAACCGCCCCTCACCAAGCCGGTGGTGGTGCTGCCCGGGGTGACGATCAACAGGTTCGTGCCGAGACTGTTTATGGCCGAATTGACCGATGCCGTGGCCCCTTCGCCCAGGCCCACCGTGAGGATCACGGCCGCTATGCCGATGAGGATGCCGAGCACGGTCAAGCTCGAACGCAGGCGATGGGTCGCTATGGCTTCGAAGCCCGAGCGCAGGGTGTCCAACCAGCTCATGCCGCGTTGCCCTCGGCATCGAGGAACCTGCCGTCACGAAAGCGCATAATGCGCTCGGCCGCCTCGGCCACGTCCTGTTCGTGGGTGATCAGCACGATGGTCCGCCCGGTCTTGTGCAGCGCGTCCAGCATGCCCAGGACGTCGGCGCTCGAGCGCGAGTCGAGGTTGCCGGTCGGTTCGTCGGCCAGCAGCAGGTCCGGCTCGGTGACCAGGGCACGTGCCACGGCCACCCGCTGCTGCTGGCCACCGGACAGCTGGTTGGGAAGGTGGTGGACCCGGTCGGCCAAGCCGACCTGCTCGAGCGCTTCCAGGGCGCGCAGTTTGCGGGCGCGCCGGTCGACGCCGGCATAGATGAGGGGCAGTTCCACGTTGCGCCACGCGTTGAGCTTGGGCAGGAGGTGGAACTGCTGGAAGACGAAACCGATGCGACGGTTGCGCACCTCGGCCAGGGCTTCCTCGTCCATTTTGCTCACGTCCGTCCCGGCCAGGTAGTAGCGCCCCGAGGTGGGTACGTCGAGGCAGCCCAGGATGTGCATGAACGTCGACTTCCCCGAGCCCGAGGGCCCGATGATCGATATGTACTCACCGGGGTAGACGGAGATCGAGACGCCCCGGAGGGCGTGCACCGGGACCGAGCCGGCCGTGTAGGTCTTCCAGACCCTCACGAACTGGACGAGGGGGCGAACGGGGGAGCGCACGGAGTTCTGGTGCACCGGCCCGTTGAGAGAGCCCGGCGCCGGCGGGTAGGCCGGGCCCGCTGAACCGGGCGAGTAGTTGGGAAGGCTCACCCGAGACCACCTCGGGTGAACGCCCCGCCCCCGCCGGTAAAGCCGCCAGGGCCGCCGAAGCCGCTGCCCCCGAAGCCACGGGTGGTCGAACCGCTGGTGCTGGACGGGACCGTCGAGCTGAGAGAGGCGATGACGACCTCCTGGCCCGATTTGAGCCCGGAGAGGATCTGGTCGTACGGCTCACCGGTGGCCCCCACGGTGACCGTCTGTTGCACTTCCTTGCCCTTCTTCAGGACGTCCACGTAGGACGACGTACCCGCGGTGTGAACGGCACTGGTCGGCACCACCAGCACGTTGTTGACCTGGCGGATGACGAGCTCGACGTCCGCGCTGGCCCCGGGGTAAAGGCCCGAGGAGCTGCCGGTGACCAAGATGGTGACCGGGAAGCTGGTCACGCCGCTGCTGGTCGAGCCGTAGATGCTGAAGCTGGACACGATGCCGTAAAACGTCGACGTGCCCCCGACCGGCGTGATGACGGCTTGCTCGCCGTCCTGGACGTCGCCGATCTGGGCCGTCGTCGCGTCGGCGTCCACGACATAGATCCCGGCGGGCTCTATGACGACCTGGGCCGAACTGGAGCTCGAGCTCCCCGAGCCGGAACTGGTCCCCGAAGAGGCCGCTCCGCTGGAGGTGGCGCCGGTCGAACTACTGGTCGAGGCACTGGAACCAGAGGAACCGTTGGCCGCACTGACCGTCGTGGCCCCCGCCGTTACGGACTGGCCGTCGGAGAGGTTGACGTCCACCACCGTCCCGGCGATCGGCGAGGTCAGGCTGGCGTCGGTCAGGTTGCTCTTGGCCTGAGCCAGGCTCACCTGGTCGACAGCCACCGTCGCCTGGTCGGAGGCGACCTGGGACGGTTCGCCCACCTGGTCGGAACTGACGCCCGTCTTGGCCTCGCTGAGCTGCAGTTGCGCCGCCGTCACCTGGGCTTGGGCCTGTTGGAGCGACTGCTGGTCCTTCAGCTCCGTGGAGCTCAGGCTGGCGTCGGCGGTGCTGACCGCCTCCTGGTCCTTTTGCAGGGTGGTGGCCATGCCCTGCTTGGCCGTCGTGACCGCCTCCTGGTCCTTTTGCAGAGTGGTGGCCAGCTGCTGCTTGGCGCTGGTGACCGCCTCCTGGTCTTTTTGCAGAGTGGTGACCAGCTGCTCTTTGGCGCTGGTGACCGCCTGCTGGGCGTTCTGGGCCGTCGAACCCGATTGGGTCTGGGCTGTGGCCAGCGACTGCTGGTCCTTTTGCAGCGTGGTGGCCAACTGGGTCTTGGCTGTGGCCAACGCCTCCTGGTCCTTTTGCAGCGTGGTGGCCACTTGCTCCTTGGCGCTGGTAATAGCCTGCTGGTCCTTCTGCACCGTGGTAGCCACCTGCTCCTTGGCGCTGGTGAGCGCCTGCTGGTCCTTTTGCAGAGTGGTGGCCAGCTGCTCTTTGGCGCTCGTGATGGCCTGCTGGTCCTTTTGCACCGTGGCCGCCAGCTGCTCTTTGGCACTGGTGATCGACTGCTGGTCCTTTGGCAACGTGGTGGCCAGCTGCTCTTTGGAACTCGTGATCGACTGCTGGTCTTTTTGCAGGGTGGTGGTCAGCTGCTCTTTGGAACTCGTGATCGACTGCTGGTCCTTTTGCACCGTGGCCGCCACCTGCTCCTTAGCCGTGGTGATGGCGAGCTGGTCCTTTTGCAGCGTGGTGGCCAAATCGGTCTGAGCCGTGGAAATGGCCTGCTTGTCCTTGGCCACCGCCTGCTGCTGGGCCGTGATCTGCTGCTGGTCAGTAGTCACCTTCTGTTGGTCGCTGGACACGGCGCTCTGGTCAGCGCTGCAAGCCGTCCCCGTCGACGACGCCCCCGAACCTGTGCCCGAGCTGGAACCGCCCGTGCCCGAACTGGCGGCGGCATCCCGGATGGCACCATCGGCGACGGCCGCGCTACTTGCGGAGCTGGCCTGGCAGTCGATCGCCTCTTTCTGCTGGGCGGCCGTGAGGGTTGCCTGGTCGGTGCCCAAGGTGGAATTGTCGCTGCTCAGCGTGGACTGGTCGGTGACCAGTTGCGCCTGCGCCTCGGTGACCGCTTGGGTGCCGGAAGCCTTGTCGTTGGTCAGCTGGGTCTCGGCCTGGCCCACCGACTGCGTGCCGGTGGTCTGGTCGTTTTTCAACTGGGACCCGGCCTGGGCCAGGGTCTGGCCGCCGGTGGTCTGGTCCGTCTTCAGCTGGGCCTCAGCTTGGGCCACCGTCTGCGCCCCGGTGGTCTGGTCAGCCTTCAACTGGGCCTCAGCTTGGGCCACCGTCTGCGCCCCGGTGGTCTGGTCGTTTTTCAACTGGGACTGCGCCTGGGCCAGGGTCTGGCCGCCTGTGGTCTGGTCCGTCTTTAGCTGGGCCGCGTCCTGGGCCACCGTCTGGGCGCCGGTGGTCTGGTCCGTCTTCAGCTGGGCCTGGTCCTGGGCCACCGTCTGGGCGCTCTCGGTCTTGTCGCTGTTGAGCTGGTCCTGGGCCTCGCTCACCGACTGGGTACCCGAGCTCTGGTCGTCCTTCAACTGGGCCTGGGCCTCGCTCACGGACTGGCCGGCGGTGGTCTTGTCCGTTTTCAGCGTGTCATCGGCCTGGGCCAGGGTCTGGCCGCCGGTGGTCTGGTCGTTCTTCAACTGGGACTGCGCCTGGGCCAGGGTCTGGCCGCCGGTGGTCTGGTCGTCCTTCAACTGGGACCCGGCCTGGGCCAGGGTCTGGGCCGCCTGGGTCTTGTCACTGGACATCTGGGCCTGAGCTTGGGTGACGGCCTGTTCGGCCTGGGACAGGACGCTGGCGTTGGACGCCTGGGTGTCCGTGACGCTGATCTCGTCCTGGCTCAGGGAGTTTTGGGCGCTGCTCACGCTTCCTTGCGCCGTCGTGAGGTTCGTGTCGAGCTGGTCGGAGGCGAGCTTGGACTGCGCCGACTCCAGGTTGGACTCGGCCTGGGAAACGTCGGCTTGGAGGGTGGACGGGCTGAGGGTGGCCAGCACCGTGCCCGCCTTTACGACCTGCCCGACGGCTGCTTTTACGCCAGTCACCGTCCCGGCCACGGCGAAGTTGACATTGGCCTGGGTGGCCGGGTCGACGGTGCCGGTGGTGGCGATCGTCTCCCTGACGTCCCCGGTGGTGACGGCCACCGTCCGATAGGTCGGGCCGCTGGAGCGCGTCAAAGCGTAAGTCGTACCGCCCGCCGCCAGCAGCAAGACGACGACAAGGATGGCGAGGCTGCCCTTCCAGTGCCGCCTCAGGCGTCCCCGCCGGGGCGGTTCAGCCGGGCCGGACGGCCCGCCATTAGTTTCACCACCGTCTTCGCCGTACTCCCAGTTAGCAACGGGCAACGGCTGGGTCCCGAGCGCCTTGCGCTCCTCAGGGGCCATGGTCATCGGGCATACCTCCGCGGCACTATGTGCACAACGCTAAGCCCAGTAGATCATGTCGCCCTGAGAGGCGGCTGAAAGTTGACTAAGTGGGTTCGCTACGCCCCGCCCGGGGGAACGAAGGCGGGCGCCGGGGAGACCGGCGCCCGCTTCTCACTTGCTGGTTTGCCCGTGACCTAGCCGGGGACCTCGTCGTCACCGACGTCGAAGACAGGCTCCGTGCCCGTTTCGTAGCCGGCAGCGTAGCCGTAGCTGTCCTGGTAATCCCCGGGTTCGAAAGTGGCGCTGCCATCGGTGCCCGTGCTGCTGCCGATACTGGCCAGCCATGCCGCCAGATCCTCGGTCCCGGGCTCCTCGTCCGAGGTCCAGAACGTCATACGTTCGACTTCGGGCGCGTCCACGACGATGTCCCGGTAACGGGGCATCCCGGTACCGGCAGGGATCAACTTGCCGATGATGATGTTCTCCTTCAAGCCGAACAGCAGGTCTGACTTGCCCTCGATAGCTGCTTCTGTGAGGACCCGAGTGGTCTCCTGGAACGAAGCGGCCGACAGCCAGCTGTCGGTGGCTAGCGACGCCTTGGTGATGCCCATGAGCTCCGGGCGCCCCTCGGCCGGCCGCTTGCCCTCCTGGACCAGCTGACGGTTGGTCTCGGCAAAGAACCGGGCGTCGACCCGTTCGCCCGGGAGGAAGGGCGACTCGCCCTGCTCAGCCACGAGCACACGGCGGAGCATCTGGCGGACGATCAGCTCGATGTGCTTGTCGTGGATGGACACGCCCTGGTCGCGGTAGACCTGCTGGACCTCCTCCACAAGGTACTGCTGGGTCTCGCGTATGCCCTTGATCTCCAGCAGCTGCTTGGGGTCACGGGGGCCCTCGACCAGGGCATCGCCCGCGGCCACCTCGGCCCCGTCACGTATGCCTTCGGACAACTTCTGGCGCAGGGCAACGGTATAAAGGTCCTCCGCGCCGTCGTCGCCGACGATGGTCACCCGCCGGCTGTTGTCCTCCTCGACGATGCGCACGACCCCAGAAGTCCGGGCCAGGACGGCAGCACCCTTGGGCGTACGGGCTTCGAAGAGCTCGACGACGCGGGGGAGCCCATGGGTGATGTCCTCACCGGCGATACCACCGGTGTGGAAGGTACGCATGGTGAGCTGGGTGCCCGGCTCGCCGATGGACTGGGCGGCGATCACGCCCACGGCTTCTCCGAGCTCGATGTCCTGGTCGGCGGCGAGCGAGCGCCCGTAACAGGAGCCGCAGATGCCTTGCTTGGACTCACACGTGAGCACGGAGCGGACCATGATCTCGTTGACGGCGGGGTCATCGCGCAACTTCTTCATGAGATCCTCGCCGATCTTGGTACCGACCGGTACCTCGGTGCCGTCGGAAAGGGTGACGTCGCGGGCCAACACCCGGCCGTCGATCCTGGTCTCCAGGTAATAGCGGGCCTTTTCATCGTCGGGGCGGACATCGCGCACCCAGATCCCACGGGTACTACCGCAGTCCACCTCGCGGACTATCAGCTCCTGGGCCACATCGACGAGCCGGCGCGTCAGGTAGCCGGAGTCGGCGGTACGCAGGGCGGTGTCGGCCAGGCCCTTGCGAGCACCGTGGGTGGAAATGAAGTACTCGAGCACCGACAGCCCCTCCCGGAAGGAGGAGACGATCGGCCGGGGGATCATCTCGCCCCGGGGGTTGGACACCAGGCCCTTCATGCCGGCGATCTGACGGACCTGTTGCGGGTTACCGCGGGCGCCCGAGTCCACCATCATGTCCAGGGGGTTGAAGGCGATCTTGTGAAGGCTCTCCTCCATGGCCTTGCCGACCTCGGAGTTGGCCGCCGTCCAGATCTCGATCTCCTTCTGGCGCCGTTCGTCGTCGGTGATGATGCCCCGTTTGAACTGGTTCTCGGCCTTTTGGGTGGCCTCCTCGTGGCGCTGGATGATGTCCGCCTTGCTGGCCGGCACCTTGACGTCCTCCATGGAAATGGTGAGGCCGGACTGGCTGGCGTAGCGGAAGCACAGCTCCTTGATCTTGTCGAGGCTGTCGGCCACCGCCACCCGGGGGTACCCGCTGGCAAGACGTTCGACGATGGAACCGATGGTTTGGGCACGTTTGCCCTTACCGACGATGTCGTTCACGAACGGGAAGTCGGCGGGCAGGGCGGTGTTGAAGATGATCCGGCCCGGAGTCGTCTCGATCGTCTCGTAATCGGGACCGTCGAAGTCTCCGGTCGCCTCGCTCTGCTCCCCTGCGGCTTCGGCCCCGGCAGGAACCGCGCCGTCGATTTCGGCCGCGTCGATGTGGACCGCGTCGGTCCGGACCGCGTCGAGGGGGCGGCGCCAGGTCACCTTGGCGTGCAGTTCGATGTCCCCGGCGTCGAGGGCGTGGCGTACTTCGTGGAGGTGGCGGAAAATCCGGCCCTCCCCGCGCATGCCGTCCTTGATGAGGGTCAGGTAGTAAGCGCCGAAGACCATGTCCTGGGTGGGGGTGACGATGGGGCGGCCGGTGGCGGGCGAAAGGATGTTGTTGGCCGACAGCATCAGGATCCGCGCTTCGGCCTGCGCCTCGGCGGACAACGGCAGGTGCACGGCCATCTGGT
>PMWT01000129.1 GCA_003166025.1 Acidimicrobiaceae bacterium
CCCTGTCCCGGCTGACCCTGTCCGGGCTGGAGCTGCACCCGCCCCGACCGCAGCCGGGCCGTCGGCCGTGCTCGCCGGGACCAGGGCACTGAACTTCCCATTGCCCCGGCGCACGATGTCCAGGATAGAGGTGGCCTGCGAGGCCAGCCCGGCGACTAGGTCGCCCAAGCCCTCGGACCCGTTGAGGATGGTCACGTTGGCCTGGCGCAGCTCACCGGCGGCCGCCCCCAGGATCTCAGGCATCTTTTCGACCAGCATGCGCTCGAGCACGACGCCGTTGGAAGTGGCCGTCGCTTCGGCCTGCAGGCGGATGGCATCGGCCTGGGCCTTGGCCAGGGTCCTGACCTTCTCCGCCTCGGCTTCGGCCGGCCGCACGACCTCGGCCACCAGTTGCTGGCGGCGCAGTTCGGCCTGAGCGGTGGCCACCTTGGCCTGCTCTGTCAGGGTCTCCTGCTGGGCCTTGGCCTGAGCAAGCGGTCCCGCCTGCGACGCCGTTTGTTGAGCCCGGTCGATCTGGGCCTGGTACTGCGCCTTGGCCACCGCCGTCTCCTGCATGTACTCGGCCTGGTTGCGGTCCGATTCCTGGCGCACCTTGGACGACGCCTGGTCAGCCTGGGCTTGGGCGATCTGAGCCAACTGGTTGACGGCGGCGATATGGGGCTGCGACATGGCCCTTATGTAGCCCGCCTGGCCGTCGTCGATGGACTCGATCTGGAACGCGTCCACCACCAGGCCGAGCTTGGCCATTTCCGGCTTGGAGGCGTCGAGCACAGCCGAGGCCAACTTCTGACGCTCCCGGATGATGTCCTCCACCGTCATAGAACCCACGATGGCCCGCAAGTGGCCGGCGAAAATGCGCCCGACAAGCTCGGGCATGGAATTCTGGTCGTCCATAAAACGCCGGCCGGCGTTGGAGATCGACTCGTCGTCGTCACCAACTTTGAAGGCAATAACGGCGCGCACCTGCAAGGTTATCCCCTGCTGGGTCACGCACGGCTCGGCCACCTCTGCTTCCTGCATGGCCAACGTGAGGAGATAAGCCTTGCTACGCACCGGCATTACGAAGGCGCCGTGGCCCACGACTATGCGGAACGGGGCGTCCCCTCGCCTCTTGCCGCCAGAGATCAGCATTGCCTCGTTGGGAGAAGGAACGTGCCATCCAAACATAACGCAGCCCTTTCTATGGGGTGGCCCAGGTACATCTCATAACGACACGACCATCAACGAGCGCGCGCCCCGGTCGGCCAAAATGACCACCTGCACGCCTTCGTCCACCGGCTCGTCGGCGTAAGCGATATAAGACTCGGACCCGCCCCGCACCCGGACGAGCACCTCTCCGGGCCGAGCGCCTCCGGGGATGGCCACAGTGACGTGGGCCGTTTTGCCCACGACGCTCTCTGGCACTTCATAGCTCACGGTCATGACGTTAGGGCAGTGCGGACGACTTATCGCCCGACCCCCGCGCCAGGATCCTACTGCGCCGGGCGAGGCGGGACGCCAGCCCCCGAGCCTGACCGCGCTCTGCACATAATGGGGCATGGCCCGGCACCGAGCCCTCTGATGTACGTCCCCTCGCAGTTCAGCATGGACGAGGCTGCTACGCGCCGGTTCCTGGCGGAGCGGGACACCGCCGATTTGGTGACGGTGACCGCCCGAGGCCTGGTGGCAACCTTCCTGCCCATCCTGTACGAGCCGGCCCCGGACGGCTACGGGTCGGTCATCGGCCACGTGGCCCGTGGCAACGAGCAGTGGCGGCTGCCCGCCCTCGAAGACGCCCTTATGATCGTTCACGGCCCCGACGCATACATCTCGCCATCGTGGTACCCGTCCAAGGCTGTCCACGGTCGGGTCGTACCGACGTGGGACTACGTCACCGCCCACGTCTATGGCCGGTTGGAAGTACACGACGACCCGGCATGGCTGGAGGCGCTGGTCCGCCGGCTAACCGCCAGGCACGAGGGCCGCACCCCCCGGCCCTGGTCGGTCGACGACGCCCCCGCCCCTTACCTGGCCGGGCAGCTCCGCGCCATCGTCGGCGTCGAAGTCGCCATCAGCCGGGTCGAGGCGAAGGCCAAGTGGAGCCAGAACCGTCCGGGCGATGATATCGACGGCGTTGTCGACGGGCTCCGGGCCGCCGGCCACGACGATGCCGCCGAGGCCGTGGGCGCCGCTCGTCCGGGAGAGGGAGCGGAGAGGACCACATGACCGCAACCGACCACCTGGGCCAGCCTGTCGGCGAGCCTGTGCCGGGATGGGCCCCTCGGCCCCGGCCGGCGGCCCGCACCCTGACGGGGCGCTGGTGCCGGCTGGAGCCCTTGGACCCGCCCCGCCACGCCGAGGATCTCTACCGTGCCAACTGCGCGGACGAGCAGGGACGGATGTGGACATACCTTTCCTGCGGGCCGTTCGAAGACCTCGGGAGCTACCGCGGGTGGGCCGACCAGGTGGCCGGCGGCCAGGACCCTTTGTTCTTCGCCATCTTGGCCGGCGAGCCGCTCCGAGCCGCCGGCGTGGCCGCTTATCTCCGGGTGCAGCCGGGGGACGGCAGCATCGAGGTCGGCCACCTGGCCTTCAGCCCAGCCCTGCAATGCACGACGGCGGCGACGGAGGCCATGGCCCTCATGATGGCCAACGCTTTCGACGAGCTCGGGTACCGCCGTTACGAATGGAAATGCAACTCCCTCAACGCGCCGTCACGGCGGGCCGCCTTGCGCCTCGGGTTCGTCTACGAGGGTACGTTCCGCCAGGCGACGGTGGTCCGGGGGCGCAACCGGGACACCGCATGGTTCTCGGTCACCGACACCGAGTGGCCCCGGCTCAAAGAGGCTTTCCGGCGCTGGCTCGACCCCGCCAATTTCGGGCCCGACGGCCACCAGCGCGTCGCCCTATCGTCGCTCACCGAGGCCGGCGCCGGGAATGGCGCCGGGAATGGCGCAGGAGGCCTCTGACAAGCTCCGCACCCGCAGGGGGCACCGGGACGAGGTACGGGGGACGAGGCACCGGGCGTCGCGTCCCGTTGCCCTATCAGAGCTCGGGGCCGCGCTCCCACGCCGAGGGCTCGAGAGTGCCGTCTACGGCAGCCTGCGCGACGTTGGTCAGCAGCAGGTTGTGGTTGCGGGCGTAGGCCCGCAACCGTGGAAGCGCCACGGCCGGGTCGACGCCGGCACGCTCGGCGATCACACCCTTGGCCTGCTCGATCAAGACCCGGTTGCTCAAGGCGGCCGAAAGCTGCTCATTGAGCCGTTGAGCCTCCGTCGCGGCCCGGTACTGAAGGAGGCTGATACTGGCCAGGTCGGCAAACGCTTGGGCCACCACGACGTCGCGCTCGTCCATCGGCGCTTGGCCCACGTGGAACAGGTTGAGCGCGCCCACGGTCACGGTTCGCAGGTGCAGCGGGAGGGCGGACACCGACTGGAAACCGGCCTCCATGGCCATCGCCGCGAACCGTGGCCATGGGCCCGCCCCGGCCTGCAGCCTCTCGTGCTCGACACGTGAACCGGTGTGGAAGGCGTCCAGGCACGGGCCTTCTTGGGCCTGGAGCTCGAAGACTTCCAGTACGCGCATGGCCTCGCTGGAGGAGGCGACGAGGCGGAGGTCCCCTCTCGGAGAAGCGAGCATCACCCCGGCGGCCGACGCGCCGAGCAGGCTCACGCAACGGTCGGCCAATCCCGTCAACAGGTCGATGACGTCATAGTCGTCGACCAGGGTGTCGGCCATCTCGACCAGGGACCGGATCAGGGGCTCTTCTCGCCTCATCTCACTCCAAGCGTAGGGCCCGCGACACAATGTCCCGGGCGACATCGTTGAGAGCACGGTCGTGACTGAAGGCATAGGCCCGCAGCCGGATGAGGGCTACCGTGACGCTGACACCGAGCTGGACCGAGACCATGCCGGCGGCGTTCTGCGCGATGGAATGAAAATCGCCACCGTCCTCGAGCCTGGCCCCGAGGTCGCCTTCCGGCGCCCCCGCCTGTACGTCCAATACCCAGGTGGCGACCACATCGGCCATCACGAGGGCGTCGGCGTGCTGATCATCGCTAAGGGGCCCGGGACGGTCCCGGTACAGGTTGACGGCTCCGAGACGGGCGCCGCCCATCCGGAAAGGGAAGCCGAACACGGCCCGGACGCCGGCACTGAGGGCTAGAGGGGAAAAGGCTGACCAGCGGGCCACGGCGGGATTGGCCAGGTCGGGCTCGTGCACGACCTGGTTGTAGCGGTATGCGTCCACGCTTGGCCCCTCGCCCAGGGTGTACTGGAGATCCTCGATCAGTGCGCTCGCCTCATTGGTGCTGCACAACGACCCTTGAGGTACGTCACCGGACATGAGCATGATCCCGGTCCCCGAGACACCGATGAGGCGCGTGCTCACGTCGCACAGGCGGGCTGCGGGCGCCCCCGGGACCGACAGCTCGGCCAGGATCGTGCGCAGCCGGTCACCGGACACGCGTCGGCCTCGGCTTCACGGGGGCCTTGTGGGCCCTGTGGGTCGTCAACGCGTCGCTCCTTCGCACTAGGCGGGAAGGCGTCAACGGGGACCAGATCAAACGCTTGCCCGGGCCCGGCACGCGGGCCCATGGTCCACGCTACCCCGCCGGGCCCCGGTGCCAGACGGGTGGGCCGTGCGCCTCCGGGCATTTGGGCCGCCCGACGGGTAACTTGGCCACCTTGAACCACCTCGCCGACCAGCCCAGCCCCTACCTGCGCCAGCACGCGGACAACCCGGTCGACTGGTGGCCGTGGTCGGACGAGGCCTTCGCCGACGCCCGCCGCCGAGATGTACCGGTGCTCATCTCGGTCGGGTATTCCGCCTGCCACTGGTGCCACGTAATGGCCCACGAGAGCTTCGAGGACGACGAGGTGGCGCAGCTGCTCAACGCCCACTTCCTCGCCATCAAGGTCGACCGGGAGGAACGTCCGGACGTCGACGCCGTCTACATGGAAGCCGTCCAGCTCGTTAACGGCAGCGGCGGGTGGCCGATGACGGTGCTGGCGCTGCCCGACGGCCGCCCTTTCTGGGCTGGCACCTACCTGCGCAAAACAGCCTTCGTCAGGCTCTTGAGCCAGGTGGCCGAGCTGTGGGACGGGAAACGCTCATCCCTGGAAGACGATGCGGGGCGGTTGTCCGAAGCTGTGCGCAACGGTGCCGCGCTCCCAGGCCCCGCCCCGACGGCCGGGCCCGCCCTACCTCAGGGCCTCGACGCGCCCGGCCCGGGGACCGTCGACGACCTCGCCTGGCCCGGTGCCCTAGCCGGCCCTGACGGTAGCGAGGAGGCACTGGCCCGGGCCGCCAAGGCCCTGATGGCTCGCTCCGACCCTGAGTGGGGCGGCTTCGGGAACGCGCCCAAGTTCCCCCAGCCCGGGTCGCTCGACGTGCTGGCCCAATACTTCTGGCGCTCGGCGGAGCCCATCGCCCTGGGCACGCTGTGCCGGGCGCTCGACGCCATGAGCTCGGGCGGGATTTACGACCACCTGGCCGGCGGTTTCGCCCGCTACAGCACCGACCGTTACTGGCTTGTCCCCCACTTCGAAAAGATGCTCTACGACAACGCCCTGCTAGTACGGGCCTATACCCGGGCATGGCAGTTGACGGGGTCGCAGCGCTACCGCCAAGTGGTAGAGGAGACCGTGGGTTACCTGCTGAGACCGCCTATCCGGCTTTCGGTCGGCGCCTGGGCCTCAGCCGAGGACGCCGACAGCGAAAGCGAAGAGGGCCGGTTCTACGTCTGGTCAAGCGAAGAGGTCGACCGTGTTGGCGGTGCCGCCGTGGCCGATTGGTACGGCGTTACAGCGGCCGGTAACTGGGAAGGCAGGAACGTGCTGTGGCGCCCCGGCATAGGCGACCTAGAGCGCTCACCGGACGTTGAGGAGGCCCGGGCCCGGTTGGCCGAGCACCGCCAAGGGCGGCCCCGGCCCGGCCTCGATGCCAAGGTGCTCACGGAGTGGAACGCCATGGCCATATCCGCCCTGGCCTACGCGGGAAGAGCCCTGGACCGCCCACTGTGGGTGGCCGCCGCCGCCGAAACAGCCGACATCCTGATGGGCGAGCTCCGCGGCGCTGATGGGCGCTGGCGACGGTCATGGCTCCCAGGGATGGCCGGCCCGAAGCACCTGGCGTGCTCGGCCGACTACGCCTGGCTCGTAGAGGCTTTCACGCGCTTGAGCGAGGCTACGGGCGAGGCTAGGTGGATAAGCGAGGCCCGGGCCGCGGCCGATGCCCTCATCGAACTGTTCTGGGACCACGAGGGTGGAGGTTTCTTCACCACCGGCAACGACGGCGAGCAGCTCATCGCCCGTATGAAGGACATCCACGACGGTGCTGTCCCCTCCGCCAATGCCACCGCCGCCCTGGCCCTGGGCCGTCTGGGCGAGCTCACCGGGGCGCCCGGTTACGAAGAGGTGGCCCGCCGGACCGTCCGCGCCCTGGGACCAGCCCTGGCCGTCAGCCCGGCGTCGTTCGCGGCTACCGCGGTGGCGGCCGACTACCTGTCCGGGCCGAGGCGACAGGTGGTCGTGTCGTCGAGCGACCCGGCCCTCGTGCGACCGGTCTGGGCCCGTTACCTCCCAAGTACCGTGCTGGCGTGGGGAGAGCCCTACGCGGCGCCGCTGTGGGAGGGACGCGATGACGCCGCCGCCGCCGGGCTCGCCTTCGTGTGCGAGGGCCACACGTGCCTGCTACCGGTCCGCCAAGCCGACCAGGTGGCTGCGCTCCTGGTCCCACCGGTACCATCCACCTTTCGCGCCCGCTGAAGAGGCAGCATATATACGGTGCTCATGGGTTCGGGCCTGCGGGCCCCACTGCGGACCATGCCGATCCGCCACGACCAACCGGGGGCGACGTTGCGCCTGATGGTCGTCGCCACCGGCGAACATCACTGCATAGGGATAGACCTCGCCTCGGGCGCACTGGTCCGGGCGTGGGCGGCGGATCCGGTCGACCCCCGCCTCCAGCCCTACGATCTTGTACGGGTGGTGGTGGCCGATGACCCCGACCTGGTCCCGGACCCGGCCCAACCCGAGGCGGTCGTCATCGCCGGGGGCCCCGAGCCGACCGGCCGCCTGACCGGCCGACCGGCCCAGCGCCTCATCCGCCCCTTGCTGCACCCCGAGAACACCCCGTTGCTCGGCTCACATGGCCCCACGGTCCCGTTCTGGGAACGCCGGCCCGACCACCCGTCAGTGGCACTGGCCGAGCCAAAAGCTCCTCTGGTCGTCACGGCCGAGCCCGAGGGGCTCTGGTGCCACTTCCCCTGGGACGGGCGCCCGCAGGTCCTCGCTTGCACCGACCCTCGCCTGGCCGCGTCCCTGTACCGGGCGGGCATCGCTATGACCGATGTCCGGGCGGGCACGCACGTCGTGATCGCTCTCCAACCACCGGTCGACGGGTACTGCCACAAGGTGGTCGAAGCGCTCGTGCCCCGCCGCTGAGCCCCCGCCGCTGGCCCGGTCCCCGAGGTGGCCCCAGGGCCCCCGCTCAGGACCGCCTAGGACTTGAAGCCCGTGGCCAGCTCCTCCGACATAGCCCAGCCGAACACGATCAGCGCGTCCCGCCGCTCGCCGTCCATGGTGCCCATGAGCTCGACCACATCGGGGTCGATGTCAAAATCTTCGGGCTCGAAGTCGAACACCGGGCACGGCGACCCGTCGCCGCGGACCACGAAACTGCGGTCATCCACCTTTCCCTCGGCCCCGAAGCGCTTGGCCAGGCGCCGCGACCAGGCCCGTTCTTCTCCTGAAACCTTGTAGCCAGGCCGCGGGCAGATCTCTTCCAGGCCGTTGAAAGCAGCGAAACCGCCGGGCTCACGCAGGCGCGTCGCCACGAGGACGTCCTCGTCCGGGAAGGCAAGGACCGCCTTGCGGAACTGGTCGGCTCGCAGGGCGTCGAGGACCGCCTCCCTCTCGGCGCAACGTTTCACCGACACCAAGCCCCACAGCACGCAGGGCGTGCCCCCAATGCGTTCGAGCGTGCAGAACGAGAACCCGAGCAGGCGACCTTCGTCGCGGACCTGGGTAACCAAGACCCATTCGTCCCTCTGCTTCGAGAGCAGACCGATATCCAGGCCCGCGGGCCCGTCGGCGACGATGTCGGCCATGTCGGCCAGCTCCCCGTCAGAAAGGGCAGTACAGTCCTTGGTCTCGACATCGAACGTCATGTCGGCTAATCACTCCTCACTGGCTGGCGACCAGTTTAAAGGTTAGCCGCTCCGGACGCCTCCGTTCCACAAACAGGCAGGTCCGAGCAGTACACGCAGCTCGGCCAATAGCCCTGGGCTGGCATCTACGGAGAACTCCTGAGCCAGGCGCACCACCTTGGTGCCCACGTGCAGGTACACAGGCGAGGAGCCCGGGCGCTCGCTCAGCAGTTCCCGCAGGCGGGCGACGCGTCCGTCGTCGAGGGCGCCAGGAGCCAGCACCACGTGCAGCGGCTCGGCGCCGTCAAGGTCGAGCTGCGGGCGCTTGACCTCGGAGCAGATCAACTTGGGCACATCGTCGCGAAGGTCCAGCCGGCCCTTAACGCATACGACGGCATCGTCGGCCAGGAGGTACCCCACCTCGGTCATGGTGCGGGGGAAGACGAACACCTCGATCGAGGACTGCAGGTCCTCGAGCACGAAGGTGGCCATCAGCTCGCCCCGCTTGGTGTACTTACGGGCCAGGCCGGTGACGACGCCGCCCACCCAGCGGTCGGCGTTCCATCCTCCCGCCCCATGGCCTCCCGCCCCATGGCCTCCCGCCCCACGGCCACCGTTGCCGGGAGCACTTCCACCAGGGCCATCGTTGCCAACGGCCGCCTCCCGGCCCGCGCTCTCCTCCCGCAAGTCGAGGATCGTGCAATCGGCGTGACGCCGCAGAGCGGCTTCGGTCCCGACAAGAGGGTGGTCGCTCACGTACAGGCCCAACATTTCCTTCTCGAACGAGAGCTTGGTGTGCTTGTCGAACTCGTTTTCAGGTATGGGCACTCGCGTGTCGTCGAAGATCTCACCGGCACCGCTCTCGCCGAACAGGCTGAGCACGCCCTGGTCGGCCTCCCGGCGCCGGGCGAGGGTGCGGTCGACCACCTGCTCGAGGACCAGGCAAAGGCCCTGGCGGGGATGGCCTAACGAATCGAAGGCGCCGGCCTTGGCAAGTGATTCGACCGTGCGCTTGTTGAGCACGACGGGGTCCACCCGGCGGCAGAAGTCGTAGAAGTCCAGGAACGGCCCGTTTGCGTCCCGCTCGCCGACAATGCGTTCGACCAGGCCCTCCCCCACGTTGCGGATGGCGGAGAGGCCGAAGGGGATCACGCCCCTGTCCGAGCCCTGTCCCTGGCCGACGCCTCGCCTCTCGCCCTGGCCCGGGCCGCCGGCACGCACGGCGGTGAAGTCCGACGCCGAGAGGTTGATGTCGGGGACGAGCACCTCGATGCCCATGGACCGGCACTCGCTCAAGTACACGGCCATCTTGTCCTTGTCGTCCTTCACGCTCGTGAGCAGACAAGCCATGTACTCGACGGGATGGTTGGCCTTGAGCCAGGCCGTCCAATAGGCGACGAGACCGTAGCCGAAGGCATGGCTCTTGCCGAAGGCGTAGTCGGCGAAGGGCTCGATTATGTCGAAAAGGGCGGTCCCGATGGCACGGCCGTAGCCAGTGCGCTCGCAGCCATCGACAAACTTCTCCCGCTCCTGAGCCATGATCTCGCGCACCTTCTTGCCTGCCGCTTTGCGCAGGGTCTCGGCCTCGACGAGCGTGTAACCGGCGAAACGTTGGGCGACGCGGAGCATGGACTCCTGGTAGATCATGAGGCCGTAGGTGTCGCTCAGCACCTCGGCCAAGTCCGGGTGCAGGTACGTGATGGGCTGGCGGCCGTTCTTACGGTCGGCGTAGTCGTTGTGCATGTTGGCCGCCATGGGCCCGGGGCGGTACAGCGCCACCAGGGCGGCCACGTCACCAAGGTGGGTGGGGGCCAGGGAACGCACCAAGGCGCGCATGTTGGCCCCTTCGAGCTGGAAGACACCAACGGTGTCGCCCCGCTGCAACAGCTGGTAGGTGGCCGGGTCGTCGACCGGCAAGTCGTCGATGTTGGGCCGCTGCCCCGTGCCCACCTCGATCATGTCCAGAGCCCGTTCGATCACGCTCAGGTTGCGCAAACCGAGGAAGTCCATCTTCAACAACCCGAGCTCTTCGACGGCGTGCATCTCGTACTGGGTGACTATGGGCGCGTCTTCGGCGCGGCCACCGGGCTCGGGCTTGCGCTGTACGGGGAGGTGCTCGGTCAGGGGGTCGTTGGAGATCACTACTGCGGCGGCATGGATACCGTCCTGGCGACGGAGGCCCTCGAGGCCCTTGGCCACGTCGACCACCCGCTTGACGTCCGGGTCGGCCGCATATGCGTCCCTCAGCTCGGTGGCGACCTTGTAGCCGTCGGCATGCTTGGGGTCTTCGCGGAAGCACGCCCATAGCGGCGTGTCCCGCCCCATCACGAGCGGCGGCATCAGCTTGGCTATGCGGTCCCCGACACCATAGGGGTAACCGAGCACCCTGGCTGCGTCCCGCACCGCCGCACGTGCCTTGATGGTCGAGAAGGTGACGATCTGGGCCACATGGTCCGAGCCCCAACGCTCCGACGCGTAGCGGATCATCTCGCCCCGGTAGCGCTCGTCAAAGTCCATGTCGATGTCGGGCATCTGCTTGCGCCCGGGATTTAGGAACCGCTCGAACAGAAGGTCGTAGCGGATGGGGTCCAGGTCGACTATGCGCAAGCAGTAGGCGACGCAACAACCGGCAGCGCTGCCGCGGCCTGGGCCTACCCTTATTTTTTGCTGGCGGGCGTAATGGATGAGGTCCCAGCACACCAGGAAATAATCCGAAAAGCCCATCGACGCCACGACACCGAGCTCATAGTCGAGCCTTTCGGCCACGTTGGCGGGAACGGGCGCCCCGTAGCGTTCCTCTGCTCCCTTATATGTCAGGTGGCGCAAGTACTCGTCCGAGCCCTTGAAGCCTTCGGGCAGCGGGAAGGCGGGCAACTTCGATTTCCCGAGCTCAATATTCACATCGGCGCGCTCCGCCACCCACAGCGTGTTGTCGCAAGCGTCCGGGTGGTCGGCAAAAAGCCCGCGCATCTCCGCCGCCGTTTTGAGGTAGTGCTCCGAACCCTCGAAGCGGAAACGCTTGGGGTCGTCCATGCTCGAGCCCGTCTGCACGCACAGCAGCGCGTCGTGCGCCAGATGGTCCTCACGAGTGGTGTAGTGACTGTCATTGGTCGCCAATAACGGGGCCCCTATGCGGCGGGCTATTTCCACCAGCTGCGGGTTTGTCTTACGCTGCTTTTCCAGCCCGTGGTCCTGCAGTTCGACAAAGAGGTTGTCGCGCCCGAATATCTCCTGTAGCCGCGCCCCATAGCCCGTCGCCAGTTCGAAGTCGCCACGCAAAAGCGCTTGGTTGACCAGGCCACCGAGGCAACCGGTGGTGGCGATCACTCCTTCGTGATGGCGCTCGAGCAGTTCCCAGTCCGCTCTCGGCTTGTACCAGTAACCGGAAAGGTACGCCTCAGAGGACAATTTCAAGAGGTTCTTATAGCCCCGGTCGTTCTCGGCCAGAAGGGTCAGGTGGTAGTAGAGCTTGTCGCCCTCCTCCACCTCGCCGCCCGTGTCGTCCACGCGGCCCCGGCGCGGCGGGCGCTCCAGGCGGTTCTCGGCCGCCATGTAGGCCTCGATCCCGATGATGGGCTTCACCCCGGCTGCGTGGGCGGCCTTGTAGAAATCCAGGACGCCGTACATGTTGCCGTGGTCTGTTATGGCTATGGCCGGCTGGCCGTCGGCGGCGGCCCGCTTCGCGACCTCCTCGACCCGGGCGGCGCCATCCAACATCGAGAACTCCGTGTGCAGGTGCAGGTGGGCAAACGACGCGCTCACGTCCCAGGCCACCTCCTTCTGCCATCGCCCGCGTACTGGGCCCGCGTACTGGGCCCACAGGTACTTGTGGGCATCCTGTGGACAATTACAACCTTGTTGTTCTCCCTCAACCTAGCGCGCCGGACTGACCGTCGGCGGACCTCCGGGGCCCGCTGTGCCGGCCTCGTGCACGCCTTTGGCGCCTACAGGTAGTTACCGGGCATGGGGCGCTCCTCGCGCTCGCCCCCCCCGAACTGGCCCATCGGCAGGCCGCGCCGCTTGGCTTCCTCCATCTGGGCCCTTTGGGCCATTTGCTGAGCGAAGAAGGTCGCCTGGATGCCATGGAACAGGCCTTCCAGCCAACCTACGAGCTGAGCCTGGGCCACCCTCAGCTCAGAGTCGGTGGGCACGCTCTCGGGATGGAAGGGCGGCGCCATGCGCTTCAGTTCTTCGCTGAGGTCAGGCGAGAGGCCCTCCTGCAGTTCGCGCAACGACGTGTCGTAGACCTGGCGCAACCGGATGCGGCTGGCCTCGTCGAGGGGCGCCTGGCGCACTTCGTCGAGCAGTTGGCGGATCATCGACCCGATGCGCATCACTTTCGCCGGCAGCTCGACCGTCTCGCGCTCCTCCGCCGGCGGCTGCCCATCGGCGCCGGGACTGGACGGGGACTGGACGACGATCAGCCGAGGCTCATTGTCGCTGGGGTTGTTCGTCACGTTGCCATCATGGCGCATGGCCGAGGCCAGCCTGCGCACAGTCGCGGACAAGCCGGGACAAGAGGCCCCTTCTGGCCGTCGCCACCAAGCGTCAGTTTCAAATTTGGGCATCGGGGGCGGCGGAGCTCAGGCCCGGACCTCGGGCGCCACGGCCCGGGCCTCCCAGGTACCTAGCTGGCCGGGGGCGACAACGAACTCCACCCTGGTCCCGACGGCGATGTCTCTCGAGCCATCGACGATCTCGGTGCAATGGAAGGGAAATAGACGCCCGTCCGCCGCCCGCACCTGGCCCAGCCCGACGTGACCGTCGAAGCTTTCCACCGCACCTATCTGGCCCCGTCCACCCATCTGACCGTCTACCGTACGACCGGCCACCGTACGACCGGCCACCGTACGACCGGCCACCCGGCGCTCAGGGGACGATCTTGCTTATCGGCAGCTCGATGATGTCGGACGCACCGGCGTCCTTGAGCTCCGGTATCAGCTTGTTAATGGTGTCCTTGGGCACCACCGTCTCCACCGCATAGCTCCCGCCGCCGAAGAGCTCGGACACGGTCGGGCTCCGCATCGCCGGCAGCAGCGAGATCACCCGGTCCAGGTCGGCGGCCCCGACATTGAGTTTGACCAGGACCCGGCCACGGGCCTGGAGGGCGCCCTGGAGCAAGGTGTTTATGTCGTCCATCGCCTTGCGCCGCTCCGGGTCCCGGCTGGCGGCCGGGTTGGCGATCAGCTCGGTGTACGAGACGAGGATGGTGTCCACTATCCGCAGCCCGGCCGCGCGCAGGGCCCGGCCCGTTTCGGTTATCTCGACGACGGCGTCCGCGATCTCGGGCACCTTTGCCTCGGTGGCCCCATACGACAAGACGACGTCCGCCTTGACCCCGTTGGCGCTCAGGAAACGCTCGGTCAGCAGTGGGTACTCGGTCGAGACGCGAACACCGTCGGGCATGTCCTTGGCCGCCTGCCAGGGTGCGTCGGCGGCCACGGCCAGCACGACCTTGATGGGTTGCGAGGTTGCTTTGGAGTAGCGCAGCTCGCCCAGGGACACCACTTCGGCCCCGGTCTCCTCCACCCAGTCGCGACCCGTGATCCCGATGTCGAACAACCCGTCGGCTACATAGCGGGGGATCTCCTGAGGCCGCAGGATGCGCACTTCGGAGATGCGGTGGTCGTTGACCGTAGCCCGGTAGTCGACCTCCGAGCTGCGCGACACACTAAGGTCGGCCGCCTCGAAGACGTCCATGGTGGCGCGTTCCAGGGAACCTTTGGGTAGGACCAGACGAAGCACCGCTAGACCTTACACAGCGTGCGTCCCATTTGACCAGGCCACACCGGCTTCCTCTGGCCTCGGGGTCAGTGAGGTTGCTCGCCGGCCAGTATGCCCAGGGCGTGGGGCAGCAGCTCGAGGATGGCGGTCAGGCACTCAACCGCGGCCGTAGGCGAACCAGGGAGGTTGACGACCAGAGCGTGGCCCCTCGTCCCGGCGATGCCGCGCGAAAGCGGTGCCAGCGGGCTAGAGCGGCGCATGACCTCGCCCAAGCCCGGGGCATGGCGGTCGAGGACTTCGGCCGTTCCTTCGGGCGTGAGGTCCCGGGGGCCGAAGCCGGTGCCCCCCGTGGTGACAATGAGGCCGGTGAAGGCCGAAGCCATCCGGGCCAGGTCCCCGGCCACGGAGGCGGCCCCGTCGGCGACGGTCGACTTTTCGACCACTTCGAAGCCGGCACGCTGAAGGGCGAGGACGACCGCCGGCCCGGCGGCGTCCACCCGATCACCCCGCATGACCGAGTCAGAGACGATAAGGACCTTGGCCTGACGAGCCATCAGGACCTGTCCGCCAGCGCCCTGGTCGCCGCCGCACGCACCGCCCCCGCCGCGGCCACTGCGTCCTGCTGGCCGAAGATGGCACTGCCGGCCACGAGAAGCCGAGCGCCGGCGAGCGAAACGACGGGGGCGGTGCGGGGGTCTATCCCCCCGTCCACCTCCAGCTCAACGTCCAAGCCGGCCCGGTCGATGAGCTCCCGGGCACGGGCGATCTTGGGCACCACCTCGCTCATGAAGCTCTGCCCACCAAAGCCCGGGTGCACCGTCATCACCAACACCATGTCCACCCGGTCCAGCCACGGCTCGCAGGCCTCGAAAGCCGTCTCCGGGTTGACCGCCAGCCCGGTCCCGAGCCCGAGCTCACGCATCTGCGCGATCAGTTCTCCTGTGCCGCCGACCTCGACGTGGACGGTACAGCTGTCGGCACCTGCGTCGCGGAAGGCCTCCAGGTACTGGCCCGGGTTGTCCATCATCAAATGGCAGTCGAGGTAGAGGTCACAGTGGCGGCGGATCCACTTCACCACCAGGGGGCCGATCGTGAGGTTGGGCACGAAGTGGCCGTCCATCACGTCGACATGGAGCACGTCCGCTTCGGCCCCGACGCGGTCTATCTCATCGGCCAGGCGGGCGAAGTCTGCCGAGAGTATGGAGGGCGCGATACGCACCCGGCCCGGCAACCTGCCCGGGGCCTCTCGGGGCGCGTCCTGTGCCATGCGCGCCGAACCTAGTCGGCCGGCGCCGTTGCCCGGCGGAAGCTCGTCGCCCGCATGGTTTCGATGGCGTCGGCTCAGCGGCGCCGGTAAATGGCGAGAACGTACATCCCGTCAGTCCCGGCCGCCTGGGGCAGGAGCAAGGCCCCCCGGCCCAGCGGCTCCCAGGGTGGCCCGGGCGGAGGGGCGGCCTCCCATTCGCCGGCGAGCCCGCCGGCCGTCCACTTGTCGATATCGAGGGTTTCCCTCCGGGTCAGGGTGCAGACGCTGTAGATGAGCACGCCGCCCGGAGCCACCAGTGGCGCCGCCGCGCTCAGGAGCCGTCCTTGCAGGGAGGCCAGCCGCCCTATGTCTTCGGGCCGCGCCCGCCAGCGGGCGTCCGGGCGGCGCCTGAGCACCCCCAGCCCGCTGCACGGCGCGTCCACCAGCACCCCGGCAAAGCTCTTCTCCCGGAACGGCGGCTGGCTGCCGTCGGCCACCACCACGGCGACGTTCGCGAGCTGGAGGCGTGCCGCGTTGCCTGCCACCAGCGCGACCCGGGCCGGGGCCACATCGGCACCCACTACGAAGGGCGAGCCATGGGCCAGGAACGTGGTCTTGCCTCCCGGCGCGGCGCAGAGGTCCAGGACCGGCCCCGGCCGGCCGGCCAGCAGCCCGGCGACGTACTCGCCCACCGCCTGGCTGCCGGCGTCTTGGATATAGCCGTCCGGGCGGGTGGAAGGCGACGCGGCCTGGTTCATTTGCTGGAGGGCGGCCAGCGCACGCTCGGCCCCGAGGTCCTCGCCCAGGCGAGCTAGCACCCAATCGGGGTAGCTGAGTTTGGTCCCCGGGCCCGGCCACCTGATCGGGCCCCCGGCGACCAGGTCGGCTATCCGCCGCAGGACGGCGTTGAGCAGGGGCCGCGCCCGGGACGGGCACTCCGCCACGGTGGCGGACACCGCCGCGTAGGCAGGCACCCGCATGAAGGCGAGCTGGTAGGCACCGGCGCGCGCCGCTGCCCTGACCGTTGGCTCCAACTCGCCTTTGGCGAACTGACCGACCAGCCAGTCACAGGCGCGGCACATCCGCAGGGCTCCGTAGGCGAGCTCGGTGGCGAAACCGCGGTCCCTCTCATCGAGGCCGGAGACCGAGAGCATGCGGGGCAGTACGAGATTGGCCCGCTCCCCCTCCTCGGCCGCCACCAGGGCGCTGATGGCGACGCCGCGCGCCGTGACCCGGCCCTCGCTCATCTTGGGCTCCCACCCTGTTCGCCCAGGCGCTCGCCCGGGACCGGGCGGGCGCCGCGTAACCAGTCGGCTGCGCTCATGGCCGGCTTGCCCTCAGGCTGGACGACAATAAGCTCCAGGGCTCCCTCACCGGTCCCCACTCTGTCCCCCTCGATCTCCCCAGGCAAAAGCGTCCCGACGTCGGTGACCACGCCTGCCCGATGAACAAGCAACCGCCTGCCACGCCACGTCGTCCACGCCCTGCCCACCCTGACCTGCCGGTCGCACACCTCGGCGGCACGGTTGAAGTCGAGATGGAGCTCAGCGGGCTCCAGCTTGGCCGCATAGGTCGGCTCACCGGTCTGGGGCCGGGGCTCTCCCAGGCCGGCCGACAGGCGGGACACCAACAGCTCGTTGCCGATCTCACCTAGTCGGCGGCGCAGGTCGTCGGCTGTTTCGTCCGGGCCGACGGAAGTGACGACGCGGTCGTAAACGGGGCCGGTGTCGAGCCCTTCTTCGAGCGCCATGAGACATACACCAGTCTCGGCGTCGCCGGCCAGGACCGCCCGCTCCACGGGCGCAGCTCCTCGCCAACGAGGCAAGAGGGAAAAATGGACGTTCAACATGGGCACCTCGGCCAGGATCTCCGGCTTTATCAGCCTCCCGTACGCGACCACCACACCCAGCTCCGCCCCTGAAGCGGCCACATCGGCAGGCCGGTGGCTCACGGGCAGGCCCAGGGCCGCGGCCGCCTGTTTCACCGGGCTCGGGCTCTGTCCCGGGCCCCGCCCCCGCCGGGTGTCGGGCCTGGTGACCACGAGCCGGATGTCATGGCCTGCACCCACCAACGCCCGCAACGTCCCCGCCGCCACCTCGGGCGTGCCCAAGAAGGAGAGCTTCACGTCGAGGACTGGCCCCCCGCGCCTCCCTCGCTCTCGGACCGCCGGCGCAGTTCGCGCATCGCCGTCTTGCGCTGGTCGTGGTCCAGTAACTCCAGCAACAGACGCCCATCGAGGTGGTCCAGCTCGTGCTGGTAAAGCGTCGCCTCGAGCTCGTCCGCCTCTATTGACACCGGGTTCGCGTCCAGGTCGAGGCCCTTGATGTGGACTTGCTTGGGCCGCACGATGCGGAAGTACAGCCCCGGCACGGACAGGCAGCCTTCCTCGTGCTCCCATTCCCCGTCGCTCTCGACCATCACCGGGTTGATCATGGTGCGCGGCCCGCTCTCGCCAATCTCGTACACGAAGAGGCGGCGCCCGACCCCGACCTGCGGTGCAGCCAGGCCCAAACCGCGAGCTTCCTTCATCGTGGCATGCATATCTTCGGCCAGGTGAGCGATACGGCCGTCGATCTCGGTGACCTCTTCGGCCCGCCTTTTGAGGACGGGGTCACCGAAGGTCCGGATCCGGAAGGGGGCCATACCGCCACAGTTTACGGTCCGACCGGGCCACAACCAATAACCAGGCCGCGCCGGCCCTGACTAGGCTGGCGCTCCGGATGGCCGACCACTACTTCACGGCGACGCCGTCCTCTATATCGCAACCGTCCGCCGTCGAACTGCACCTTCCGGACGTGCAAATGACCCTCATGACCGACCGCGGCGTCTTCTCGGGCAGCCGGGTGGACCCCGGGACATTGGCATTGCTCCGGGAGTGCGCCCTCCCGCCCGCCGAGGGGGACCTCCTCGACCTGGGCTGCGGCTACGGACCGGTCGCCTGCGTGCTCGCCCGTCGCTCGCCGGGGGCCACCGTCTGGGCGACCGACGTCAACTCACGCGCCCTCGAGCTCACCGGCGCCAACGCCGCCGCCCTGCGACTGGCAAATGTGAGGACCGCGCTCCCCCACGAGGTCCCGGCTGGGACGGTTTTCTCGGGCATCTGGTCCAATCCTCCCATCCGGGTCGGCAAGGACGCCCTCCACGAGCTTCTGTCCGTTTGGATGGAGCGCTTGGCCCCGGGGGCCAGTGCCTGGCTGGTCGTCAACCGGCACCTCGGCAGCGACTCCTTGGCCGCCTGGCTGGTCGGCCGGGGATGGGAGGTGCGCCGAGCGGCGTCCAAATCCGGGTACCGGGTCCTCGAGGTGAGGCGGCCCACGTGAGGCAGCTCGGCCAGACAGACCTGAAACGGCTGCACCGGGACTGGGGCAAACGCGCCACTGGTCGCATCGCCCTGCTCCTGGACGGGGTGAGCTCGCCGTTCAACGTGGGCTCAATAGTGCGCACGGCCGCCGCCTTCCGCGTCGAGCACCTTTACCTGGCCGCCGGAGCCACCTCGCCGGCCGCGGCCAAGGCGGGCAAGACGGCCATGGGGACAGAACGCTACCTGTCGTGGTCAACCTTCGAACGCGGCGCCGATGCCGCCGACGCCGCCCGAGAGGACGGCTACTGCGTGCTCGGCCTCGAACTGGCCGACCACGCCGTGCCCCTCTTCCAGGCCTCAGTTGGCCCCGACGTCTGCGTGGCCATAGGCCACGAGGACCATGGCCTCACGACGGCAACGCTCGCCGCCTGTGACGCCGTCGCCTTCATCCCTCAGCTCGGGAGGGTGGGCAGCCTTAACGTCGCCACCGCCGCCGCCATCGCCATCTTCGAGCTCCGCCGCCAGGACTGGTCCGGCGCTGGGCGGGCATGACCGGACCGCGCGCTGGGCGGCCGTGAGGTTCGCCAAGTCTTTCCAGCAGGCGATGGCGCTCACCTGCGGTGCCGTTGCCGCCTCCGAACTGCTGCACTGGAGCGCCTCGAAATGGGACCTCCCGGCCCTGGCCCCTCGCGGCCGTTGCGCTCTCGTAGTCCTAGGCCACCCGACCAAGCGCAGCGGAGAGCTGGGCTCCGTCCAGCGGTGGCGGGTCGAAACGGCCCAACGGGCCCTCGAGCGTCTTGGAGCGGAGCTGGTCATCTTCAGCGGTTCGGCGTCCAGGGGCAGGCCGGCCGAGGGCGACGCCATGGCCGCCTACGCCGAGTTGCTCGGCGTACCCGCCCGCCTGATAGCCACCGAGAGCCGTGCCTCGACGACGTGGGAGAACGTCGAGTTCTCCGTGCCCCTGCTCGCGAACTTTGACCGGGTGGCCTTCGTGTCGGACCCGCTCCACGCCGCCCGGGCCCGGCGGTACCTGAAACAACAGCGCCCGGAGCTCGCCGGACGCCTCGTCAGCGCCGGCGACTACCGCCTCCTGGAGCGCTGGTGGCTCAAGGTGCCGGCCGCGGGCTACGAACTGCTGGAGCTCTACCGCTCCCGGCACTCATTGCGCCGCCCGCCCGCCGGCTCTGTGGACCAGCCTCTCTGAGCGTTCCCAGTTTCCTCGCCCCTTATCTGGCATTGTGTACGACTATTAGCGCTGACTACGGGCACGAGGAGAGCGCGGCGCGTGCAAAAAAGCCGGTGTGCACAGAATAAATCAGGGGAGTACCGCTGAGAGGGCGACGGCTCGCGCTGTCTGGCGCGCCGCTGACGAAGGCGCGTCAACTCGGGCGACGGGCCAGTGACGCGCAGGCCAAGGCCAAGGCCGAGGCCGCCACCGCCGAAGCCTCCCGGCCGGGACCGGCGAGCCCGCTGAAGGTCCGCGCCTTCCGCTGGTTGTTCGCCACCGCGCTCGTTTCCAACATAGGGGTCTGGATCTGGGGGGTCATGGGCGGGTATGTCATGGCCCAGCTCACTCACGTCCCCTCTCTGGTTGCCGCCCTACCTGTCGCCCTGGCATTGCCGGGCGTGATCTTCGCCCTCCCGGCTGGGGCCGTGGCCGATGTGACCGACCTACGCCTCGTCGTACTTACGTCCAAGTTCCTCTACCTCCTTGGCATGGTGGCCCTCGCCCTTCTGGCTTTCGGGGGCGCTCTATCGCCTTTCGCCCTGATCGTGTTCGCCGTCTGGCTCGGCACCGTCGGGACCTTCTCCTCCCCGGCGTACTGGTCCACCATCCACCAGCTCGTACCCGAACGCCTCCTGGCCCGGGCTTTCAGCCTCGACGGGCTCCAGTGGAACATCGGCCAGGTGATCGGGCCCGTCCTCGGTGGCGCGTTGCTCGCCGCCCTCGGCCCCGGCGGGATGTTCGCCATCTCCTCGGGGCTGATCGCCACCATCGTGGCCTTCTTGTACATATGGCGCGGCCGCCAGCGGACCCGGCTCACCACCCCCGGCGAAGGCAGCGCCGAAGCCGTGATCGGCGCCGTAGCCGCCGGGCTCCGGTACCTCGGCAACGCCCCTGTCCTCCAGGTCATCTGCTGGCGCACGGTCCTTTTCGTCCTGCCGTCCGGTGCGCTCACGTCCTTGCTGCCGCTTCTCGGGTCGCGAGTTTTGGACCTCGGCTCGGTCGGCTATGGGCTCCTGCTCGCCGCCGTCGGCGCCGGCTCGGTCAGCGCCGCCCTGGTCCTGCCCCGGTTGTACGAACGCTTCCCGCTCGACCCCATGCTGGCCGTGGCCAGCATCATCTCAGCCTGCGGCACGGTGCTCCTGGCACTCGTCAACCACCGGGCCGTGGCCGCCGTGGCATTGGCCATTTTCGGCGCCACATGGCTCGTGTCGGTTACGACGCTCAACCTGAGCGTCCAGCAGGCCGTGCCCCGCTGGATCCTTTCGAGGGCACTAGGCGCCTACCTGATGGTCTTCCAGGCCTCAATAGTTTTCGGCGGCCTGCTGTGGGGCGCCGTCGCCGACGTGGTCGGTGTGCGCACCACACTCCTCATCGCCGCTGGCTGCCTGCTGGGCGGCGTTCTTCTCACCAACCGCCTCCACCTCCCCAGCGTCGACCGCCGCGACCTCCAGGTCGTGCCCCGGCCCCACCCAGAGCTCGTCTCCGAGCCCGAGGAAGAAGATGGCCCCGTGATGATCATGGTCGACTTCCGGACCGACCCCGAAAAGCACGAGGCTTTTATCGAGGCCATGGAGGAGCTGCGGGTCGTACGGCGCCGTGCCGGCGCGACGCGCTGGAGCGTATTTGAGGACGCCGAGCGACCGGGCCGCTTTCTCGAATCGTTCGTGACCCGCTCTTGGGGAGGGTACCTGCGCCAGCGCGGCCGCTACACGACGGCCGACCTTCGGATCCTGAACGCCGTCCGGGCCCTGGACCACACCGGCAACGGCCCCAAAGTTAGCTATTTCCTCCATCCCGAGTCGGTGCTGGCCTACCGGCGCCGGGCCCGCTGGAGGCGGCTACGGGGCGTGGACCGGGCCCTGGAGCCACCCGCGTCGCGCGCCGCCGAAGACAACCCCAAACACGAGGGCCGTTCCGGCGACGCTGTTTAGGGGGCCCGCAAAGGCACTAATGAGACTCGGGGGGCACGGCGTGGCCGCTCCCCCCAACCAGGAAATCGAAGTCCACCCCCCTGTCCGCCTGTAGCACGTGTTCGCGGAACAGCTGCGCGTAGCCGCGGTCCGCAACGGCTCCGACCGAGGGACGCCAGCCGTCCCGTCTGCGTCGCAGCTCCTCTTCGCCCACCTCTACGTCCAAGGTCCGTGATGGCAGGTCGAGGGTAATGAAGTCCCCCGTCTCGACGAGCGCGAGCGGGCCCCCGATGGCGGCTTCAGGCGCGACGTGGAGCACGATGGTGCCGTAGGCGGTGCCGCTCATCCGGGCATCGGAAATGCGCACGATGTCGGTGACCCCCCGTTCGAGGAGCGCGCGCGGCAACTGGAGGTTGCCCACTTCCGGCATGCCCGGGTACCCGCGGGGGCCGGCGTTGCGGACCACGAGCACGGAGGTCTCGTCGACAGCCAGGTCGGGGTCGTCGCGCACCGCGTTGTAGTCCTGCACCGAGTCGAAGACGATGGCCCGGCCGCGATGGGTAAGAAGCGACGCTGTAGCCGCTGATTGCTTGATGACCGCCCCGTTCGGGCATAGGTTGCCGTGCAGTACGGCTGTGCCCGACCCGGCCGGCTGGAGAGGGCGAGATAGCGGCCAGACGACCCTGCGGTCCGTTGTCTCCTGGAACCGGCAGTTCTCGGCGACGGAGCGGCCCGAAACCGTGGGGGCATCACCGTGGAGCAGGGGCGCGAGTTCGAACATGACCGCCGGCATGCCGCCCGCATATGCGAAGTCTTCCATGAGGAACTCGCCCGAGGGCTTGAGGTTGACGAGGGTCGGGACGGGCCGTGCCAGCCTGTCAAAGTCGTCTAGCTCCAGGCTTACGCCCGCTCTACCGGCCAGGGCCAGCAGGTGCACCACCGCGTTGGTCGAGCCGCCTATGGCGGCCAGCGCGACGATGGCGTTCTCGAACGCCGCTCGGGTGAGGAAGGTGGACAGGTTGACCCCGTCGCTCACCATTTCAACTATCCGGCGCCCGGTCAATTGAGCGAGACGGAGCCGGCGCGAGTCGGCTGCGGGCCAAGCGGCCCCGCCGGGCAGCTGGACGCCGAGCGCCTCGGTGAGGCACGCCATGGTCGAAGCGGTGCCCATGCTCATGCAATGGCCCATACTCCTCACCGCGCAACCCTCGAGAGCGAAGAACTCGTCGGCCGAGATGTCACCGGCACGGACCGACTCGCTCTTGCGCCACAGGTCGGTGCCCGAACCGAGCTGCTCGCCGCCACAATGAGCGCTGAGCTGGGGCCCGCCCGTCACCACGATGGCCGGTAGGTCGACGCTGGCTGCTCCCATCAGCTGGGCGGGCGTCGTCTTGTCACACCCACCGAGGAGCACCACGCCGTCGAGAGGGTTTGCCCTCAGCACCTCCTCCACGTCCATCGACATCAGGTTGCGCAGGAACATGGCCGTGGGCCTGATCATCTGCTCACCGAGCGAGATCGTCGGGAACTCGAGGGGCAGGCCGCCGGACTCCCAGACCCCCCGCTTCACGGCATCGGCCACGGCTCTCAGGTGCGCATTGCACGGGGTGAGCTCCGACCAGCTGTTGGCGATGCCGATGACGGGCCGTCCCGAGACGACGTCTTCGGGCAAACCCTGGAGAAGAAGGCCCGAACGATGGACTACGCCGTCACGGTCATGCTTGGAAAACCACTCTGCACTGCGCAGCTCACGCACGCTTATTCCTTCCTTCTNNGGAAGGCCTTCTCATCGGCTGGAGGGACTGGCCGGCGATGACGAGGCGCACACCATGGTCCCTGCACATCTGGGCCAGGTGTTCGTTTGGCTCATCGGTCACCACGGTCTCGACCCGGTCGGGGTCGCAGATTTTTACGAAGTCGGCTGCGCCCACTTTGGTGTGGTCCATCGGGACGACGACCCGGCGCGCCCGTTCCATGGCGGATATCTTGACCTGGGCCTCGTTGACGTCCGCCACGGTGAAGCCCAGTTCGGACAGGCCGGTGACACCGATAAAGGCGACATTGAGGGTGAAGCGTTGTAAGGCCTCCACTGTCAGGGGCCCGACGAAGCAACCTCCGAGCACCCGGTACTGCCCGCCCAGGACGTTGTGGCGGACGCCAGGCAGGCCGGCCACGGCCCGGGCTACCTCGAGGGCGTTGGTGAGGATGTTGACATTGACCGGGACGGGGACCGGCCCGCCTTCCACGGAGAGGCCGCCGTCCGGGCTGAACGCCTCGGCCAGCGCGATCATCGTCGTCCCGCTGTCGAGGAATATGGCGTCCCCGTCCTTGACCTCGGCCAAGCACGCCCGGGCGATGGCCCGTTTGCCGCCGACGTTGGTGTCGGCCCGGGCCGAGACGTTGGCCTCGTAGGCGGGCCGCACTGCCAGAGCTCCTCCGTGGGTACGCCGGAGGAGCCGCTGGGCATCGAGGTCGGTGATGTCCTTGCGGACGGTGGGCTCGGTCACGCCGACCAATTGGGCCAGCTCGCTCACGCGTACCCGGCCACGGGCGTTGACGAGCTCGAGGATCCGACGCCTGCGTTCGTCAGCGAACATCCGAGGCTCGCGCTCACCAGGTGGAGGGCCGTACATCGAGGCGTCGAGCGTCACCCTCAGGCCTCGGCCTCGTCAACTTGTGCCGGCTCGGCGGGGAGCATGTCGATAGGGGGCAGGCCGGCGATGAACCCGCCTGCCGCCGCCCTCAGGTCGGCCAGGTTGCGCTCGGGCGATAAGTCCCGCGGCGTGATCAGGGCCAGCCGAGCCCAGGGCAGGAGCCCCGCCAGCTCCTGAGCGAACTCGACTGGGTGGAGAGGGTCATCGGGCGCGCCGATCACCAGCGTCGGCGCCAAGACCGCCTGCAGGGCACCTGGGTGCTCGTAGGGGACGGCACCAGGAAGCTCCTCCAGCCGGCGTACTCGAGAAAAGGCAAAAGGCTTGGCGAACTGGTCGAGCAAGCTGGCACCGGTGCTGGGCGAAAGGGCCTTGTAGTCGTGATAGGTGGTGGACGCCTCGAACAGGGCCCGGCCCGCGACCGGGCCATGTTCGCGCATTAGAGCGGCGACCTCGGCAAAAGGGGCGAGGTTTTTGGGCCGTGGCTCATTGAGCCACGCCGGGCGCACCAGGACCAGGCCATGTACCCGCTCAGGTCTGCTGAGGGCGACCGCCAAGGCCGTAGCCGCCCCCATCGACACCCCGACCAGGACCAGCTTCTGGCCGAGATGAAGGTGGTCCACCAAGCTCAGCAGGTCCTGGGCCAGCACCCCGAAGTGGAGGGGCCCAAGCTCGGGGAGCTGGGTATGCCCATGGCCCCGGGCGTCCGGGGCCAACATGGCGGCGGGACGGCCACCGACCTCGGCGCCCGTTATCCCCCACAGCTGCTCCAGGTCGCCCCCGAGGCCGTGCAGGAGCACGATGGCGCCCGGGCATGGCGGCCCGGCCTCGAGGCGGTAATGCGCCTGCGCCGCGTACGAGCCGGCGACGACGCTCATCGGTCTGCCGGGCTCCCTGGCAATGACGTCGCCCGATCGAGCAGGAACGCCCGGGCGCGGGGGACGTCCGCCTCGGTCGCGTCCTGGATGATCACCGGCACGGGGCGGGGCAAACCGGCGTGGAGCGCGAAGACCAGGTCGTAATCAAGGCTGCCCAGGCCGGCCGCGGCGTAGCCTCCAGCGGTCACCACGTCCTTGGCATGGAGAGCCACCGTATGGGCGCCGAGGTCGTCGAAAGCGGCACGCAGGATCCGGTCCTGGTCGGCGACAGTGCTCGGCGTGACCAGGTTGGCCGGGTCGAGGACGATGCCCACGAGCCGGGAGTCGGGACCGAGCTCCTCGAGCAAGCGGTGGGCGCGCCTGGCATCGGCGACGACGTTCCCCGCCTCGGGCTCGATCCCGAGACGGACGCCGGCCCGCTCCGCCGCCGCCAGGAGCTGGTCGAGCTCGGCCCGCATCTCCCCCCACGCCTCCTCGGCGAGGTTGCCCGGATGAGGCCGCCACATGTCCTGCGGGTCGCGGCTGCCCGTGCACAACGTGACCACCGCGGCCCCGAGCTCGGGGGCCCGGCCGATGAGCGCCTGAGCCCGGGCCGTGCCGTCATAGCGCACCGAAAGGTCGGGGTGGACGACGTTGTAGGTAGCCGAAAGTCCCCAAATCGAGACTCGCTGCGCGACAAAAGCCGAACCGATCGCCCGTAGGT
>PMWT01000049.1:0-11112 GCA_003166025.1 Acidimicrobiaceae bacterium
GCGGGATTACTTGAACGCCGACACCATGTTCTCTGGGTGCACCTGGTGCATGAACTCTCGGCAGCGCCCGCACGGTGACAGCACGTAGAGATGGCCGGTCTCGTCGCGGCAGACAGCCACGACTTTGGCGATCTGGAACTCACCCGCGGTCACCATCGCCGCGACGGCAGCGTGCTCCGCGCAGAAGCCCATGCTGCAGGGCACGTCGATACAAACGCCTGAGTAGCGGTTGCCGGCCACGGTGACGAGCGTGCATCCAACGGTGCCGGAACTACGGTCACCGAACACCTGAGGATTGAGGACGGCTGCAGCCGAGGCGATCAGCTCAGCATGAGGGACGTCGGTCATGGCCACAACCGTACTGTTGCTCGTGGCGACGTCCGTCGCCGACAGGTTCAGGTCTCGCCAGCTCTTCGGGAACGTCCTCCAGGTGCGGCGCGGAACGTCCTGATCTGGCGCGCCTCCGTCAGAGGCCAACTCGGGCTGCGAGCGCGCCTAAACGACGGTTCACGTCGCACTGCGGGGCCTGGCTTGGCCGCACAGAATGTCGGCGGTGCGCCCGAACCCCTACCGACCTGTTAGAAACAAGATCAAGGCTTGGCGCTGGTATTCGCGCAAACAAAGCGGGCGTCCGCGCCCCCTGTGAGGTGCTGCGTCAGGAGACCGGGACCCGCCTAAGGGTGCAGCCACCGCTAGGTCCCGGCGGAAGGTGGGGCACGGCGACGAGGGGGCGTTAGCAGGCGCACCCGCGGTTGAAGGGGGCTCGCCGCCCTCCGGGCTCGTCGCCCCTTCCACCGCGTATCAGCCCCGAGACAGGCTTGGAGCGACGGCGCCGACGCTATCGGGTAAATGCGGCGTGAAGCTCGTAATACGTGAGGTCAGGTACGAGTCCAGGCGGGAGGTTCGGCCCCAGGTGCTCATTGAAAAACTTCTGCTGGTCCACCTTGGATTCCCAGATCTCGATTATGCGAATCCCGCCGACGGGACTCGGACCTCCGGCGTGGGACGTGAAGCCGTTTGCCGAACGAAGCAACGGCATCAGCGGCTCCAGCATCGAGGCATAGGTCCTCTCGTCGAGGTTCGGTTGCTCAGCAATCATGAGTACAGGCATCGGTGTTGCCTCCTTCGGTCTGTTCTTCGGGGAGAGTCCTTCGCGGCTCCCCACCGAGTGAAACTGCGCCGGGACAGCAAAGTCGTCGCGCCTCCAGAAATACCTCGCCGCACCGCGGCGGCCCCAGATTGACACCCAACCAGTGGGGCCCGGGCGGGCGCCGCTGCGTGCGGACCGCCTATTGGCTGATCGGTCCGGGGTTCGGAGGGAGCCCGAAGACCGTGAACAGGGCCGGGTCGAGGAAGGCGTAGATCGCAGCAATGCGACCGCCGGCGATCTCGAGCACGTGGATTTCGAACGGCTCGAGCGCCCCCGAGGGGCCGGCTGGCCGGTACACGGCTAGCGCCGGGCACCCATTGGCTGCGACCTCGATTACCCGGTCGCGGCCGCCTTCGACGTCCAGGGCGGCCAGGAAGCGGCGGATCTCGGGGATGCCCTGCAGCCACAGGTCGAAGGGCGGCATGCTGAGAGTAGCGCCTTCGTGCAACAGCGCCACCAACGAGTCGACGTCGTAGCGATCGAACGCCTCGATATAGCGGTACAGGACCTTACGGTCGACCTCCGTCGGCTCGTTCGGCACGGCATCGCGGTTTACCGTCGCCAGGGCGCTCCGGGCCCGGCGCAGGGTGCTGTTGACAGCATCCTCGCTGGTCTCGAGCAGCTCGGCCACCTCGTTAGCCCGCCAACTCAGGACGTCGCGGAGGACCAGAACTGCCCGCTGGCGGGGCACGAGGTGCTGGAGGGCGGCGATGAACGCCAGCCGGATCGACTCTCGCGACACCGCCACGTCAGCCGGGTCCCCGCCCGGCGATGAGACCAGGTGGTCAGGGATCGGCTGCACCCACGTCGCCTCCGGCCGAGGGGTGCCAAGAGCGAGCTCATGGGAGGGCTCCCAACCCCGGGCGGTGCTAGCCGGCCCGATGTCCATGGGCAGAGCGCGCCGGCCCCGGCCCTTCAACATGTCCAGGCAGACGTTGGTGGCGATCCGGTACAGCCACGGGCGCAAGCCGGCCCGGTCCTCGAACCGGCTAAGGCCCCGCCATGCCCGCACGAGGGTGTCCTGCACCGCGTCCTCGGCGTCGTGGGGGGACCCGAGCATCCGATAGCAATAGGCGGTCAGCTGGCGGCGGTAGGGCTCGAGGTCGCTCACCTCTTGGTCAACGACGGTGGTCACGGCAGTGCTCAGACTACGTGCAACCGATAAGGCCCCCGGCCATCCGCTGGCTGCCAGCCGCGAGAACCGCGAGGCGTTTGTGCCGGACAGCAGCTGGCTAGGGCCCGACCAGTACGTGGTGACCGAGGCTACGGGACTCGACGAGGTCGTCCTAGAAGCGTGGCGTCACGACCGGGCAGCACAGATCCTTGACAAGGTGCACCTCAGGCTCCGCACCAAGCCGTGCGCCTTTACCCGGTCGCGTTGCGCTATTCGTGGCCCTCAACCTAGATCTTCGATGCACTAACCGTCCAGGTGATGAAGACCAGGGCACCCTGCGTCAACTGCGCATAGGCCCTGCCCGCCCTTGCCCTGGAGCGCTCGGCGTTTTCGCANNGCAGCGGGTTGGCCGTGGGTCAACGCGCATATATCCCCGACCAAATAACCAGCTGACGCCTCCGCCGCCTTCGACATGGCATTTGCCCCCGAGGTGAGGTAGGCCGCCGCGGTGGCCCAATTCATCCCCGATAACGCACGCCCATTGAACTGGGTGCTGGTCAGGACGTAGCGACCAGCCATAAAAACGAAGGGGATGGGGTTCTGGCCGGCATCCGCCGCCGGCACATAGGGGGTCGTGTCGTACTTGGTCACCAACGCCTGTTCTTCTGCCGTGGGGGCTTGCAGCTGCTGCTCTGTGCCGGTCGCCAGCTCGTCGGCGAGGAAGCTCAAGTACCTGCTGGTGTAGGTGGCCCGATAGAAGCTGAACGATGGAGTCTGCGGGTCCAAATCGGTTGTCGACGACATCGACCCTCGCAGGCCCTCGAAGAAGGTGCCGAACTTTGACAGGGCCATGACCAGCGGCCAGCGTTCGGACGCGCAGTAGGGGCAGTACTCGGCGCCGACGAACACCACGGCCGCCTCGCTACTGGCAAAATCGAGCCAGCTACAGGCCGTGGCCAACGCCTTTGTGATGCTCAACATCATCGCTTATGACGCAGCAGAGGCTGTCCTCGCCGAGCACCGCGCCGCGTTGGAGGGCCTCGGCATCGAGCTGGCCGGCGTCAAGAGCGGTGAGCTCACCCTGCGCCCCACGACCGCCTACGGCTTGGCCCAGGCGCGCCCGCGGGCCCAAGCTAAGGCGGACGACGTTCCGCTCCTGGTCGCCGCTCCGAGTACGGTGCTGGCGCTGCCGAAGGCGGACCTCGTCGTAGAGCAACTCGTGATCGGGCCCGCAGGGCTACGCGGCCACGCCGTTATCGAGGGCCATGACGCCGGCAAACCACGAGGGTGGCTCCTGCCCGAGCTGTTCGTCAGCGACGACGTCGGGCGCTCGTACGGTCTCGACGTGGCCGCCACCACTCACCAGCAACGCGTCCTCGCCACGCTCAGTTCGGACCTCGCGGTCCCGCCCGACGTCGCCTGGCTCGAGATCGGGCCGAGCGGCGCCGGGGCGGTACGTGTCGAACTGGTTCGGCCTACGGCTCTCCCCTCGGGGACGGCGGCGCCCCCGTGGCCGACTCCAGCGGAGTGCTTGCTTGCCGGCCTCGTACCGGAGCTCCCGCCTCTGGAGGCCGAGGCCCAGTTCGGGGTGGGGCTTGACGCCACCGAAGCCATGGCNNCTTCAAGCCCCGCGCTCTGGCCAGGTTGCTCGGGCCGGTAGCAGAGCAGGACCTCGTCGCTCTCGGGGCGCGCCTCCCTCTGCAAATGGCCACTGCTGTGCTCAACTGGATGGCGGTCGACGACGACAGTGCGTACTGTCGCCGCGCCCAAGGGTCACGACGGGCTCATGGTCGTCGTCGGTTGGTACCGGGTAATCGGGCACTATTACGCGTTCGCCCGGTGGGTCGGGTGGGACGGGCAAGGCACGCGACGGTAGCCAGATGAGCACGGCGACAACACCGGCTAACGAGACGACGGCGCCGACCAAAAATGAGACCTCCAAGCCGCTCATGAACGCAGTGCGGGCGGCGCGGGCCAGCAGTGCACCGGTGCCACCACCCACGCGGCTAGCGACGGCCAGGGCACCCCCGAACGAGCCGAGGATGGTATGTACTATGCCGACGGGCAGGTGCCGCCCGGCGAGCGCCCTGCCCATATGGTTCTGGTAGCGGGTCGCCAGCACGCTGCCGACCACGGCGACACCTATGGCCCCGCCGACCTGGAGGGCCATGGTGTTGACGGCCGACCCGACGCCCGAGTCGCCCTGGGGGACCGACCCCACCACCGAGTTGGTCGCCGTGGGCAGCAAAAGCCCGGCACCGAGGCCGATCAGGAGCAGCCCGGGCACCACGTCGCCGTAGCTGGTGGCACCGCTCGAGGCGGCTGAGACCTGCCACAGGCCACCGGCCACGGCGGCGAGAGCGGCGGCGACGGTCAACTTGGTCCCAATGGCGCGGGCCACCACCGGGGACACGAGAGCGGACGGCACGAGCACGCCGGCCATGGGCAGGATGCGCAACCCGGCCTGGAGGGGAGAAAGACCGAGGTCGAACTGGAGGAACTGGGTGACCACGAACAAAGCCCCGGCCAAGCCGAACAACCCGAGGCACTCGGCGGCGGCGGCGGTGGAGAACCGGCGGTCGGCGAAGAGGCCCAGCTTCAGCATCGGGTGGGCGCTGTGGGATTCCCAAGCGACGAAGGCGCCGATGACGATGAGGCTGGCCACGCCGGCCCCGATGACGTCCGTCGAACCCCAGCCCTGGGTGGGGCCTTCGATGATGGCCCAGAGCAGAAGGCCCAGGCCGGCTACCGACAGCACCACGCCAACGGGGTCGGGCCGCTCGACAGCCGGGTTCTTGGAGCCGGGCACCAGCACCAAGGTCCCTATGAGGGCGGCGACCACTACGGGGACATTGACCAGGAAAACAGACCCCCACCAGAAATGCGCCAGCAGCAAGCCGCCGGCGATAGGGCCGATGGCGATCCCCAGCCCGATGATGCCGCCCCAGGCACCGATGGCTTTGGCCCGCTGTCCCGGGTCCCGGAAGACGTCGTTGACGATAGACAGCGACGACGGGATCGTCAGGGCGGCGCCGAGGCCCATGAGGGCCCGGGACGGGACCAGGAGATGTACCGAGCCCGAAAAGGCGGCGGCGATGGACCCAATTCCGAAAACAGCCAAACCGAGGAGGAAGAACTTCTGGCGCCCGAAGCGGTCGGCCAGGCTGCCACTGACGAGCAAGAGCCCGGCGAAGACCATGGAATAGGAGTCGACGACCCACTGCAGCTGGCTGGAGGTGGCGTGCAGATCCCGCACCAGGGTTGGAAGGGCCACGTTCAGGATCGTGTTGTCCACGTTGATGATCAGCGCGGCTGCACACAGCACGACCAAGACGCCCCAACGATGGTCGCTCTTTACCTTTACACCCAGTGGCGCGCTCATGCCGCCGCCCCGATGGTGGCGGGCCGGGGGCCGGCAACTCCGCCCACCTTAGGGACGCCGGGCGTCATCTTTTCCTCGGCGGGGCCGTTCACCTGGGGCAGGAAGACCACGGTGAGCACGGCACCCACGACAGCGATAGCAGCGGACACGAGCAGGGCCAGGTCCATGCCGTGCACGAAGGCAGCATCGACAGAGCGGAGCAAGGCAGCCGAGTGGAGCTTTTGGGCCACCGCCACCCCCCCGAAAACGCTCTGGCGCGCCGCCGCGGCCGCCGTCGCCGACAGTCCCGACAAGTGGAGACGGCCGAGGTAGTCAGCGCTCAGCACGCTGCCGAGGACAGCGATGCCGAACGGGCCCCCGGTCTTGTTGACCGCTTGCAGCACGGCGGCACCGACCCCGCTTTTCTCCTCCGACAGCTCCACCAGTGCGGCGGACATGGCCGTGGCCATGGCGATGCCTGTCCCCATCCCGGCCACCACCATCCACGACCCGACGAACAGGCCGCTGGAGCCGACGCTGGTCAGGGCCCTGAGAAACAGCCCGGCGGCCAGCAAGATGAAGCCGGCGGCAACGGCCACCTTGGCCCCCACTACTTGGACCACCCGGGCGGCAGGGACGGCCCCGATGATGAGCCCAGCGACGAGGGGCAAGAGACGTACGCCCGAGCCCATGGCAGTGGTGGCGAGCACGCCCTGGAAGTACTGGGGCATGGTGAAGAGGATCCCGAGCATGGCCAGTACCGGCACCACGGCTAAGACCACGCCCCAGGTAAATGAGGCAGAGGCGAACAAGCTGAGGTCCACCAACGGCTGGCCGCCGGGCTGGTGGGTCAAGCGGCGCTCCCAAGCGAAGAACCCGACCAACAACACCAGACCGACCAACATCAAGGCCAGGGCGCCGACGTTGCCCCACCCGTCCTGGCCGGCCTTGATCAGCCCGTAGGTAACGGCGACCAGGCCGGCGGCCGAGGCCGCCACCCCGACCAAGTCCAGGCTCGGGCGCTGGGCCTCAGCTGACTCGGGCATCAGGGCGACGACAGCGGCTAGGCCGAGGCAGATCACGGGCACGTTGAGCAGGAACACCCAGCCCCACCAGTAGTTGGTGAGCAGCCAACCGCCCAGGATGGGACCGATGGGGAAGGCCAAGAAGGTGGCCGCCGACATCAGCCCCACCGTCTTGGGCCGCTCCGCTTTGGTGAACATCACCGTGACAGACGACAACGCCATGACGATCAGCCCGGCCCCGGCCAGGCCGACGAGCACCCGGGCGGCCATGAACTCGGCCACCGATGTCGAATAGGCGCACGCCACTGACCCGGCGCCAAAGAGGGCCAAGGAGGTGACGAGGACCTTTTTGCGGCCGTAGCGGTCGCCCAGAAGGCCGGCCGGGAGCATCGCCGCCGCCAGCACCAAGAAGTACCCCGAGGAGAACCACTGGAGGTCAGACTCCGAAGCGTGCATGGCCGTGGACAGCGTGGGTAGGGCCACACTGAGCACGGTGCCGTCCACGCCTACCGCCAGTACGGCCAACACCAGCGCCCCCAGGGCCCACCACTTCTTTGTCCCCGCCACGGTCGTAGCCGCCGACGAGGCCTCGAGCCTTGGCCCGGTGGGCACAAGCGTGCTTGGCCACAAGTTAGTCATCATCGTTGGTTACCAAACACCTCGTCGAGCCAGTCGAACATCACACGATGCTTCAAACCGAAATTATCGAGCTGTCGGTAGAAGCACCCGTCTTCGGGTGTGAACATGTGCAGATCTGTGGTCTTATTGGCGATGCGCGCAATGCCATCGCGAGCCTGCTGAAGAAGTTCGGGGTAATCGCGCGAGTCATTGAGGCCGAGCGTCGGGCAGGTGATAGTGCTCGTGTCCACCTTCATCTTCTTGATGGCTTCAGGACTGGTGAGGCCCCAGATCAGAGGAAGGACCGTCGCGGCATTCGAGGCTAACGATTCCTTGTCCGCAGTTCCAGGAAGAACGTGCGCAAAGAACAATGGCGCTATCGGCTCCATGTCAGAGACCAGTGGGTCGACCACGCACGCGGCGATGCGGTGCTCGTGCGCTACGGCTCGGGTCATGATGTACCCGCCACCCTCGCCGCCGCCATAGGCCGCGATCCGCGAGGCATCCACATCGCCACGGGCGCAGAGGTAGTCAATCACCGCCTTCACCGGCACCTCTGTGTCGGCACGGAAGGCGATGCCGTTGAAGGAGTTCAAACCGATGCCGGGCAGGTCGACCAGCAGCGCGTTGTAACCGCGCTCCAGCGCAGGAGGGCCAACCCAGTAGTAGAGCTCTTCACACGCGTTATCGCCAATGATGATCGTCGGCCGCCTTTGCCCGCTGGCATCGGGCCGAAGGAAGTACCCAGGGAGGACGGTCCCCTCATAGGGGATGGCGACGACCTCGATGGGGGGATCGCTCAGGGCCGCGAACTGCTGGAACNNGCGCGCGGGACTTCGCGATCGTGGCCCGGTAGTACGGGTCGGAAACCCGTACCGACCAGGCGACGTTGCGATAGTAGGTGACAGATCGCAGGTAGGACTCCCTGGCGCTGACCCGATGGCCCTGCCTTTCAGCAGCTCTCGCCATCCCCTCAACTCTTTCCGCCAGGGTGTTCCAAACCTCTCTCCAGCTCTCAACGTTTCCCTCTCGCATCTGGGCGGCAGCCGAGTAGCACTCCCCGATCTCGGATCCTTTGAAGCCATGCAACGCCAGCGTGTGGAGAAAGGCCATGTCCGTGAAAGAGTCCTTGAAGTAGAGGCTCTTCGTTTCACCGGTCTTTCCAATGGTTTGGTCGGTCACAGCCATAGTTCTCCTGCCGGTCACGTGATGGACTTCATCAAGGTCGCAATATCTGTGTACTCATGGATCCGCCAAATCTTCCGGTTGGCATTGATGTGGTACACGATGCAGACGGGAGCTTTGTACGAGTGTCCTATGAGGGTGCTGGGCTCTGCAGAGAACTGCCAGTCAGAGCTCGCAGCCAAGTCGACGATCCCGGGCGCCACCGTGCCTTCATTTACGAACTCGAACACACCCCAGTCGGAGCTAGCAGCGTCGAAGGTAATTGTCAGTTGGCGGGCCCTATCGAACGCTCCTGCGCCCCGCCCCATCGCTTTCAGGACGGCCGGCCTTCCTTCTGAGAGCTCCATGGTTGGCATCATCACGTATTCACAGTCGTCGGCGATCAGTTCTGCAGCGACGCCGAAGTCCCCATTCAAGCCTGCGTCGAAGAGGGACCAAAAGAGGGTGGCTCCGCTCACGACTTGGGCCATGACGGCGTTGCCAGCACGGTGCCGAGCCAGTCGAAGACCACTTGGTGCAACCTGGACATCACCCCNNAGCTGGGACGCGTGCCCGGGGTCGTCCTCGCCGTCGAGCACGAGCGTGGGACAGGTGATCAGCGGCGCGTAACCCTCGAGGGTGTAGGGGGCAACCATGCGAACGACGGCGGCCATGCTGTCTGCTCCGTACACCCACGTAGCCCACTTGAGGGCCCGACCGAAAGTGTTGGTCCCGGAATCCATGATGTCATTGATGAGGGCGCTTGCCTTCACATCGCTTGCGTCGAGGTCTTCGCCGACGAGCTTCATGATCTCGGGCCCGACCAGGCCGTACCATTGGTCGGCGAACGAGTAGAGGCCGTCGAACGCGATAAGGGCGGCCACACGGTGCTCGGAGGCGGCGGCCCGAGGCGCAAGTAGGCCGCCCAGGCTCATTCCCATGAGCGCAATGCGCTCGGGGTCCACGTCCGGGCGCGCCAGCAGCCAGTCGACAGCAGGCGTGACTACGGCTTCCCAGTCCGGGCGGAAGAGCAGCTTCTGGTCACGAAGGGCGCTGCCTTGTCCGGGNNAAGGCGAGCACGTGGTAGCCACGCCGGGCGGCGGCCGCGCCACCGCTGAAGTACAGCTCCTCCTCGGTGCTATCGAAGCCGCCGTGGTACAAAAGCGTCGGACGTGGACCGTCGGGGTCGCCACCCGTCGGATGAGGCGTCCCCAGATCTGCCGGGATCCACCACCCGGGCAGCGTGGTGTCCTCGTAGGGGAAGCTCACCCGCTGGGGCGCCGGTTTCATCAGCTGCGCGGCGCAGGCGAAGCTGTCGACGGAGAGCTGGCCAACTTCGCGGACTTCGGCGTCATTCGACGAGCCGACGCGCAGGTAGAACTCGCACAGCCGGTAGTAGTTGCTTGCCCGCAGGTAGGACTCGCGGGCGCTGACGGAGTGCCCTGCGGCGGCACTGCGATCGGCGTCGGCGTGGATCCGGTCGGCGAGCGCCCGCCACTGCGTGTACCAGGCGGTCTCGTCGCCGTCGGGGATCCGGCTCGCCGTGCTGGTGACCTCGCCGATGTCGGCGCCACCGTAGGGGGCGTAGCCGAGGGCCCGGAGCGTCTCGAAGGAGAAGGACTGGTCGTTGAAGATTGCCCAAGCCGACGATCTTGCTTTGGTCGAGGCGGTAGATGTCATAGTGCTCCCGTAGCTGAGGAGGCGCAGGTCCCGTACGGGGCAACAAGCCGTAAGCGGTCGTCCTACTCCGACAGGCGCCTCTTGGGTCGATCTGCCAAAGCCAGCGCTACCGGGGTCCGGGGCGACGCTCCCGGACGCTGCCAATGGCCTGAGCAGAGCCCAACACGGCTACGGGACTACCCGTCGTGTCAGCATTGACGGTACACCAGGCTCGAACGGCACTTCAACGAAAGCTGAGGCACCTCGAAGTGCCTATCAGCGTTCCCAGCCTCAGCCGGCGTCCGAGGTCAGCTCTCGGCTCGGGCGTCCCAACTGCGCTGAGCCGCTTCGACCTGGTCCCAGTTGGCCTCAACCCAGCGCCCGAGCGCGGCGAGAGGCTCTTCGAGCGAGCGGCCGAGACCGGTGAGCTCGTAGAGGTTGGCCGTGCCCGTCCGAGCGGGGTCGAGCTGCCGCCTGATGAGACCGTCGCGCTCGGCGCGTCGCAGCGTTTCGGTGAGCACCTTGTGCGATATACCCTCCAAACCGTCGTGAAGGTCTTGGTAGCGGCGGCCCCCAGCGGTTAGCTCGGCCAGCAGCATCAGAGCCCAGCGCCCACCGATCAGCCCGACGAAGGCGAAAGGCCCTTTCCACTCGACGGTCATATGGAGGGCCGGCTACCGCTGGGGCGGGCAACAGCGACATCTACGATCGCTATGACATCGGCATCGATCATCTCCACGACATCGGCCACACGACGCCCGCTAACGGGGCGCGATCGGGCCGGGGGGCTGTCGGTACCGACGGGCGACCGGTGGCTCTTTACCGCTAGATCCAGCCGTCCGTGACAAACCATGCGGTCGGGCGGTGGGTGGTCGACGGGGNNCGCAGGGAGCCCCGCGATAGCTTCCCGGTATGGCCAACGACAGCGGTCCTGCGAGGGCTCGCCGGACCGGCGGTAGGAGCGCCCGGGTGCATGCGGCGGTGCTGGAAGCCACCGTGGATGTCCTCTACGAGAGCGGGT
>PMWT01000049.1:11170-13209 GCA_003166025.1 Acidimicrobiaceae bacterium
CTGCGCGGGGACCTGCTCGCCACCCTGCGCGCCGTCGCAGCGTTCCTAGGCACCCCGCTCGGAGAAAATCTGGTGCTCATGGCGCTGAGGAACGACTTGCCGATCTTGGACGCAGCGCGTGACAAGTTTTGGAACGATCGCTTCACGCGTGCATCCGCCATCCTCGATCGAGCTGANNTGGTCGGACCGCTGTACCTGCGGTTCCTGCTGACGAGGGAACCCCTGAGTGAAAGCGTCCTCGAGACCGTCGTCGACCTGGTGCTGACCGGGATAGCCGTCGAGCCCTCGGCATCACCCGAATTACAAAATCTGGCCCCGGATAAAGATAAAGGTGCCACCAACGAACCACCGCCACCGTAACGGGACCGCTCTTAAGGCGAAAACGCGCTCAAACAACGCTGGTTTCGGGGACCTCGCTCCAGGACGGCGCCTTGGGTTGCCCGTGGTCACGTTGGGCCCAGTTGTCCGCGCCTACTGCCCGGTGTTTGTGGGACGCCGCCGGTACCAGCTCCCCGAGGCGTGCCGGAGGGCCTGAGCTCGGTCGGTCACCACGTCGTCCGCTTCGACCTGGGCGCCGAGCGCAGCGGCGAAGAACCAACGTCCCGGTCGGCCTCCCCGAGCTGACGGGCACGAGCACCGGTCACCGCAGTCCTACCCGACGCGGCGCGGCTGGACGAGCGCGCCGGGCTCGGCTCAGCGTGCATCCTGGTCGCCCGAACATTATGCGTCGGCTGCGCTGTCGAATGCAGGGGAAATAGCCGTCAGTCGCTCTGTCGCGGCGCGCGGCGATCGCAAAGCCGAATCCTGAACACTCATAACGGGGAGTTCTGGGCGCCCAAAGACCGCCACCCAACGAGGAAGGCAACATCTGGCGCCCAAGGCCGTCGCCGGTGTCGGACCGTCCAGGAGCAGCTATGGCGAGTCAGATGGACAGCTCGTAAGGTTTTCGAGGCGGGCGGCAAATGTCGTGCCTCGGCCCATTGGCGTGCCGCATGGTGGCCGTCTCGGGACCGGAGCTGCCTAGAGACCGGCGATGGGGGCCACCTCTATCCTGTCGCCTGGGATGGCTCGCGTGCTCGGCGACGAACGCTGCGGCGGCTCCGGGTGCTAGTCCCGCTCGGCCCTTCTGAGCCCTCGTTCGGGGGCCCATGGCTCAACGACGAGCCTCGTGGCCTCGGCGTCGAGCGCGGTGATGACGACCTCTGTGATATCGGCGATGAACGTTCCCCCGTCAGGTTGCTCACCCGCCTCGTCCGTGGTCACAGCGCCAGCGGGGACGGCTCGTCCGGCTATCTTCGCCTCGCCCGGCCAGTTGTTCTCCTTAGCCTCCTCAGGGTGGAAGGTCGGGCCGTGCAGGGCGAAGCGGGGATCCCGTTTGAGGTCGGCGCCCTTGCGAGCGCCGGTCATCGAACCGAAGCGGAGGTCGCCGTCGGTGAGCTCGCACTCGATGCCCGAGATGCGCGGCGAGCCGTCGGCCCGCAGTGTGGCGATCGTCAGGCCGGGGCCCGGACCAGGACTGCGTGCCGGTGGCTGGATTATTCACCGCTGCTTGAGGTGTCGCTGGCCGCCGTCGCTCGTACGCCGTAGGTACCGACCGTGACGACCAGGCGCGCCACCGCACCCGAAACTGCCGCCAGAGCGGGCACCGGGAGCTGGCCCCCTGCGATCGCCCGCCGAGCGGCGAGCACCGCTCCGTGTAAGGCGTCAAGCTCCCTCCGCACGAGGGGCACGGTGAGCACCGGGGGCTGGGCACCCACTTGTTCGGTGAGAGCGTGTACCGAGACAAGACACGGGCGTAGCGCGGCGACGGCATTAGCGGGACGGTCGCGGCCATCGTTGCCCCGGCTTACCCAGCCGGGGACGTGGGTCGCCGCGACCTGGTCGAGCTGGGCGACGGCGGCGCCGAAGCGGGCACGTTGTTCCGACAGCTGGTCCGGGTCCCCCCGCTGTGCGGCGCCCACGTAGTCAGTCAAGACGGCGAGCGCGTCGGCCGCGCGTCGGCGGACGATGTCGCGGGTCTTGATAGGCAGCACGAACCA
>PMWT01000025.1 GCA_003166025.1 Acidimicrobiaceae bacterium
AGGGCCCGGCGCCGGCGCTGGCGAGCTCGGCCAGGCCGCGCCGTCGGCGTTTGCGCCGGCGAGGGCCAAGACCGTTGGCGGCCCGGCGGGCGTCGTCGGCCTCTCTGGCCTCGAAGGCGTCGAGGCCGCGCCAGTTGCGCACCACCAGGCAGCAGGTGAGGAAGACGGTGATGGCGCTCAGCCCCATGAGCCGGCACCAGCCCCGGGAGATGTCGTTGCTGGCCGGGTCCTTTATGGTCGAGAACGTCCGCTCTACGGCGCTGCGCCGGGCATAGGAGGCCCGCCAGGCGGCCGAGGGGTAGTCGTATTTTTGGGCCGTCTTGGCGTTGACCGAAGCGGGGACGGTCAAGGTCTGCTGGCCACAGCACCGGGGTGGCCCTTCGGGCAGGGACAGGACGGTGGGCCGCTCATGGGACAGCGTCATGGACGCCGGTCGCCGGGGGCAGCGTAATTTCCCCATGACGGCCGGGCAGGCCACCCGGTGGTAACCGTCTTGGTCGTCGGCNNAGCGGCACCAGGGCTAGTAGGGCGGGGGGTGTGGCCGGGCAATAGAGGTTGCCGTTCGAGCAGATGGCCCCGGCGAACGTGACCATGGCCGGCTGCACCATCAACGGCACCGTCTACTGCCTGCGCAACGACCTCGCGCAGAACCTGTTCTGGTACAACAGTGACCTCATGAAGCAGTTCGGCTACAGCGTGCCGACGACCTGGCAGCAGTGGCAAGCTCTAGGCGAACAGGTCGCCGCTCACCATCCCGGCTATCTTGTGGGCAGTGCCGGCGACACCTGGACCGACGACCTATACCTCTGGCCGAGCCGGTGCCCAGCGAACGATGTGGTCGGGCCCAACACCATCGAGATCAACCTGAGCTCGCCCAACTGCACCCGCGCCGCCGCGCTGGTCGACCCGCTCATCAAGGACGGCTCGGTGACGCTCGAAAGCGTCTTCTCGTCGACGTTCGACAAGACCTACACCGACAAGATCCTGGCCTTGGTGGGGCCGTCGTGGTACGGCGCCGACCTCTTCCCCGGCCTTGTCCCAAAGGGTGACCTCGCGGCCGCCGATCCTCTCAGCTGGGCGGGCCAAAAGCCGGCAACGGGCGAAGTCGGCGGTGGGCTCTGGTTCATGTCGTCGCACGCCAAGGACCCGGCCGCAGCCGCGGCGATGCTCACGTGGCTTTCCACGTCGTGGGCCAGCCAGGGCATCTCCGTGGGTTACCCCGCCTACGTCGCCGACCAGACGAAGTGGGTAGCGGGGCAGAAGGTGCGGTAGCTGCGATAGTCGCCCCCGCAAGGTTGGGTCGAGCGCCGAGGCCATGTCGATGGTACTCGACCAGTTGGGAGAGGGTACAGCCAGGTCGGGGGCCATGATGGACACAAATGGTCCGTGACCGCTCGTGCCCCTTCCAGACCACCCGTGCCCGCTCAGGATGGTACGAAGATGGCACGACGCCGAGCTTCACCCGGACGCCTGCCCGGTGCTGCCGATGAACAGTGACCCCTGCCAGACCTACCGTCTCTTCCCGGTCAGAGCCCCTCGGTACCATTTTCTTCGTGGAGGACTACGCAGGAGCCTGGACGGCCCAACGGGGCCGCTGCCACCGCTTCGTCTACACCGAGGATGACCGGTCGTCCAACCAACTGCCCGGAGCCCCCGGTCACTCAGGATGGGGACGGGACGGTCTGGACCGCTGGTACGCCGTACAAGCGTGGTCACGAGACCCGGCCAGACCCTCCGCCGACAGCCTGGGCGCAAAGCCGCTCTGGGCGTGGCGACGAGGTCGCGTTGACCCTGGGGTTCGAATCGGAGAGGGCGACCATCTCCGAGCACCCGGTATCGTGCCCTGATGTCTGAAGACTCTGCGTTGCCAGCGGTGCTCTACAAGGCATCGCGTTCCGAACCACCGTTTTCCCCACCTTGCTCGTGGTCCCCTACGTACACCGAGGCGAGCCGCTGGAAGTGGAGCGCAGTGTTCAATCAGGGCGGTCCTGGGCGGATCTGGGTTGCCGACATCCCCCGGGACAGTACTTTTCTAGACGCACGCTCCGACCCCGGCCTGTTGGCCGAAGCTCTGGGCGGGATCGCAGAGGGTGAAGTCGTCAATAAGGTTGTTCGGGAACGGGTCGAGCGACTCCGAGAGCAAGGATGGAACTGGATCGCGTTCCAAGAGGACAACGAAGTCGGGGCCGAGTTCTTCTATGTTTTCGGACCGGACCTCGAAGCCGAGGAGGCCTCCGAGTAGACATTCGGGCGACCTTCACGTGCCGAGAGCCTTCTGATCCGTAGTCAGTTACGGACGGTCCACGGAGGTCTACTGAAGTCCATCAGCGCAGGTCAGAAGGGGATGCCTGGTCCACCGAAGTCCACGGAGATTGGCTGTCATCTACCGGCCTGGCTGTCAGTTTGGCTGTCAATTCTCGACCGTCTCCCGGGCTCCCTCGCCTGCCGTGGCGCTACGGGGGCGCCTTGCAGATCAAATGGAAACCCGCCGGGCAATCACTGCCAGCGGAATGGAGTAGGAGAGTTCATCACCTCCACTCGCCCTTCCAGGTCGTTGACCTTGAGCAGCAAATCCACGCCTATCTTTGCCGCCTTGCGGTGTGGAGTTGGTCCAATTACAATCCGCCGAAGGGCTGAAGTTCCATGCCGGTCGCCAATGTTCGTGGATACATATGGGGTAGGCCCGAGGGCAGTATCTCGAAATCTGACGTTGCCATCTCGTGGCTCGACGTCATACCACTGAACAGCCCGGGACTCCTGCTCCTCCTCGAATGAGTGATGCTTCAGGCGAGGGAGAAGCTGCAGCATTTCAATCGCCGCTGACCTCAAAATGTCATCCCTCTGCAAAATGTAATCCCTCTGGTTGCCAACAGCATCAGCCGATCTCAGCACACCAGAGCCAAGGTGTCCGAACTTCTCCTGAAGAACCCTGTTAACGATCTCCGCCTGCTCGTCCTCGTTGTAAATGAGGTCGTAGAGGATGACCCTATCCAGATGTTCGACAGCTGAGCGACTAAAGCCCAGAGCATATCCTTGCCGAGCGTAGCCCCGCCACTGGCTAAGTAAGTTTCCGTCCTTACAGAAGCATGTCGCAAAGAGAGTCTCCTCCCAGATCATCGAGTTCATACGAGTCTGGAATTCAGTCAACTCGGCGCTAGGAGACGCACAACGCTCAACAAACCTATCTATGGGGGTCCTCAGGCGTTGCATTCCAAATGTACTCTCGCCCGGGTCATTCAGGAACCTGATGTCCGTCGCAAAGATTTTCTGGTCCTCAATAATGCCCTGGAGTCCAGCCAGTCCCGTGTAATGGAAGATCAGGTCGGGGTCGATCACGAGTTATCGATCTTAGGTCGCCAATCCCCGTCCGTACGTACGTTCGCATCGTAGAAGTCGCCGGTTCGAATTCGGTCACCTCCACCAACCAGCTAGAACAGGGTATGGGCAGGTCAAGGGCGCTGTTACCTCGACCGCGGAAGCCTCATTCACGGCCGGTGGTGACCCTCGTGCCTGCTCAAGTTGGCACGAAGAAGGGCGGTGGCGATGCCAGAGGGCTCCACGGGCCGCTGCCCGTCAAGTTCGACGACGACAACATCATCGAGCTTGACCCGCCGACCCCGAGGCCTGTGACAGCTGGGAAGTGGTCCCGGGTGGCACGGCCACCCTGCTCGGCTAGTAGGAAGGGCCGCTCCTGGGGCCTCGACCTATCATCGGGGGCCAAGCTGGACACTGGCCTCAGCCGAAAGTCACGCGCTACTCCGTGCGGCATAGTTCACAGCCGAACCAGCAGTCTGGCCGGTTACAACGTCACGCTTTCGCCAACTCGCCAGTGACCTACGTGGGCCTTGATCTCGCCTGGGCGCTTGTATGTCAACGTGAGCCACTTCTCAGCGAGTGGGGAGGGGTCGCCCCCCAAGGTGTCGTTATCCACGCGGAGAGCGAGCTTGCCGTTTTGGACTTTGCTCCGCACCATCCCTGTAACGTCTTTAGCTCCGTTGCCCTTGGTCTGACCAACACCCCAGTAAAGGGCTTCCTCGATCGTCAGAATATGGCGTCGCCAAGTAACAAACGCCTGCCGTAGGGCCCGTGTTTTGCGAATCAACCGAGCGGGCTGGGCTCGCAACCCGATCGCAACCCCAACGACCCCGATTGCCGCCCAGGCCGTGGCCATAATCTCGCCAACCTCGAAGCTCATGCGGAAGCCGCCCCAAAGGAAGCACAAGGCGGCCAGAACAAATAGCCAACCGTCAAGAAGGGCCGCGCTCAAGTCTCGAAGTCGGGACAGGAGGTACCCCACGATCGTCATGAGGATTCCGGCACCGCCCGTCGCTATGACGGTCACTTGCCATGTGGTCGTCGGGACATCCTTCGTCATGGAGGCGACGACGAAGGGTTCGAGCACCTTAAGGATGATACGGATGAGACGAAGCCACTAGCTACAAGAGGGTATGGGCAGGTCAGAGGCACGAATGGCCCAAGGGCCGACTGACGGCCCAAGCCGTATCGTGACCACTCGTGCCCGCTCAGGATGGCACGAAGATGGAATGCCGGGCCGGTTGCCCATAGTCACGGCATCCCGGGCCTACCCGGGGAGCTGTATGTCGATGGTGCGGGTTCGACGGCCGAAGGCCACCCGCTGGCCGAAGCACCCCATCACCGGGTTCAGGGCAACTGCTCCTCGCCGTAGGGGTGGTCGAGTGGTACCGGGACTCGTCGTAGCGCATGACCAGGACAGTCATGACGCCCAACCGGTAGGCCAGGGACAGGCGGGTGTCGCCGTCTAGGACTTTGGGCGGCCCTGACCGTAGTCGATAGGGATGAGGTCTTTCATCCCCTTACGGCGGATGTCCTCACGCCGGGCTCCCACCAGGGATGGGACCAGTCCTAGTTGGCTTGGACATCGTCCCAGTCCTTTTCGTCACTGAAGGCGGAATCATGGGTAATGGCGTTGACGAACTCATTGGCCCGGGGACGGGTCCTCCAGCTTGGGGGGAGCAGCCGCCCGTTGCTGGCCCTCGTGGTGACGGGAGTACTCGTGGTGATGCTCAGGATCGGTGCACTCGGCCAGCTCCCTCTCGAAGAGCCCACCATCGTCGAACACCTCGTCGGGGTCATAGTGCCTTACGTCGGCCATGGTCTCAGGGTAGAGGCTCGGGCTGGGTCCCGGATCTAGCAGGGTGCCATGGAGGTGGCCAGTGGCTAGGCCCGACGTAGGCAGGCCCCAACGGCTAACCACGGAGTGCTCGGTGCTCCACGACTCAACCCCGATAGGCCCTCCGACACAATCCCCGGGTGGGGCGTCACTGCCTCGTTGGCCTCGGGCGGTCAAGCAAGTCCAGCCGATGCCGTTGGCAAGCATCGACCAAGTACCAGCGGCCTCGGTAGTCGTACCGCCAGCCGGGGGTAACTGGTGGCTCTGGGCAACCGGTGGGCTTGTCGTCGACGTCGTAGACGAACCGGTGACAGCGCCCTCGCTCAGCGCTCCAGGCCCCGGCGTAGTCCATGGGTGGGAGGCTACGGCGATGTTTGACCCTGCCCTCTGACGATCGTCATCGAGGTTTGTATCTCGACCGTTGCCGGGTTCCCCAGCCACTGGGGCGGGGAGTGGGCGCCGGTGCTCATCAGCCTCCTGCCCGGTGCTCAGGGTAACGAGGTGTTGGCGGGCCTTCGGCTCGCCCTTGGGGAGCTACAGAACACCTACGGCGCTCCGGACCGCTATATGGCCTATGCCCGGTGGGCCAAGAACACCGTCCGTCAGCTCGGTCACCTAACAGAGGTCATTGCGGGGCGATTTTCCTCCACGGCTGTATCATGATGCTGTTGATGCTCGCATCTACTCGACGTGGGCCCACTCGACCTCGCTCACCGATGCGATGGCCATTAGGACCCCGAGCACATCAGCGAGTTCTTTCACAGTTTCCTCGGCCGATGTGGCCGTCAGCAGCTCCTGCACTTCTTCTATCAGCTTCGCCCCCAGCGGCGTTCGGTAGGCATCTTCATTGAGGACGGACCCGACTGGGTCGCCGCCATGCTCTCGGATGATGTCTGGGGTCCCATCCCGTACGAGTTTCCCGTCCAAAGACAACTCTGTCATGCCCGCTACGTTGTCACTCGGCACCAGTTCTGCCCATCGCAGCCTCCTCGTAGGCGGCGGTGAGAGCGTCCAGGAGTTCGTCGGTGCGCTTCTCCTTTTGGACCGTGAGACGCCCGGTGAGCTGTTGGCCGATCAGTTCCCTTACGCGGGCTTCCGCCCTTGGGGCTCGCTTGCTGAACATACCTCCGAACAGCCAAATGGACGAGGGCACGTTCACGGTTACGAGGGGGCTACGTTCCCCCGGGATGGAGACGTGAAGCTCCGTCACCTCACCTCGGGAGGTCGTCAGCTCCGCGAGGCCACGGGCTTCGAGTCGAGTGGCCCACTCAGCGGCTCGGTCCAGGAAGGGCCTTTGCTTGGCTGGCGCAGTGGTCACCGCCTTGAGGAACTCGCCTGCCCCGCGGAACTCCTGGCGGTACGGAGCAGTGAGCCGCCAGCGTTGCGGTCCCGGGACGGGCACCTGCTCAACTATCCCGCTGCCTTGGAGGGTCGTCATCGTGTTCCAGACGTTTGACTCGTCATAATCGATGGCGTCCGCAATCTCTTGGTTCCGCATGCCTCCCGTGGTGCACATCCCTGGAAGCTCCACGATCTGGCGCTGGCGGTGCCCTCGGACGATCGGAGTGATGGGTGTCGAAACCCCGTTCGACTGCGACGGGGGCCAGGTTCCCGCCCGAGCTTCGACCTGGTCAGCATATTCCTGGAGGAGGATTGACAAACTTCGCAGGAAGCGGACGGTTGGGTCGGGTAGCGGCTTAGCCGAAGTAGTCATGGCTGAATTATGATTTACCTATAGACCGGTGTCAAGAAGTTTCAGGTGAAAATCTCGGCAGGCTACGTTCGCATCGTAGAAGTCGCCGGTTCGAATCCGGTCACCTCCACCAGCTGGAAGAGAGTACGGGCAGGTCAAGGGCCATGATGGTTCGAATGGTCAGTGACCGCTTGTGCCCCTTCCAGACCACTCGTGCCCCCTCAGGATGGCACGAAGATGGCACGGCCCAGGCTCCGGAAGGATCAGGTCGGGTAAATCCGCCTCACCTCTCCGAAGGAGCTGGCAAGATCGACCAGGTGTTCGACGCTGAGTTTTCAAGGGACTTGGCCCAGCGCTACGGACCGTGGTTGGGGACTCACCGACCCGAGTACTACTTGACGGCAGCGAGTCCGGACCGAGCTGAGCAGCGCTCCTGGATCAACGAGGCTTTGAGTCTCGTGCCCGAACCCGGGCAGGCAAAACTTTGGGGTCGGCTGACGGACGACAACCACTTCTTCCAGACGTACAACGAGCTGGCGACGATTGGCCATCCTTCAGCGGGCAGGCCTCCGTGTTGACCACGAGGTTGACCTCGGTGGGCTCACACCGGACGTCGTTGTCCTGGACGATGCCGGTCGTCCGCTCGTCCTCTTGGAGGTGGCCAACAGGATGCGGCCTGATGCCGTCGAGTCGACTGACCAGCTCTGGCGTAGCTTCAGAGACCGGGTTCGGCGGATACCTGCACCGTGGGGGGTTGTAGTTCGTGCGGCGTCACCACACCCCCCTGGCCCTCCTCCCGAGGAGGCTAAGCGACTTGCACAGGAGCTGGCCCACTGGCTCGAAGAGCCGTCAGTCGCTTCCGGTGACACGGTGGCGATGGGAGACTTGTCTTTACCATCCTGGGCGAGCGGCCGGGCTCAAATGCCGAATTGGCCTACCCGATGGGAGGTGACTGGGTAAGCAGTGACCGAGACGTCGCCGCCATCATCAAACCCAAGGTCAGAAAGTACGCCAGTGTGGCCACCGACCTCCAGGTCCCTCTGGTCGTCGTGCTCGGGGCGGACCCTCGACTACCGCTCAACCTCGGGGACGTGCAGTCCGCGATGCGTGGCCAGTTGACCTTCAGCATGACGTTGGACCCTCTCGTGGGCTCCACATCATCTGGGCCGTTCCATCTCCACCAAACCGACCGGGCACCGGTCTGGGACCCGGCTCTCTCAGCTGTGGCGTGGTTAGAGCCTGGGACCGACGAGCCAGGAACGTTGACGTTATTCACGAATGTCCGAAGCACCCACACTCATCGACTCCCATTCACGGAAGGTTTTACCGGGCAAGGGATGTCAGGCTGAGCTTCAGTACGGGCAGGGCCGAGACGGCCTGGCAGGTATCTGCGGAAACCTCGTGGGGGTGGCGTGTGTATTGTCCAAGCCATGGTCAACATCGATCAAGCGGGTACGCCGACGGGCGCCATGCCGCAGAAGGACATGAAGGACCGGCCCCCCGACCAAGTCGCCGCCGCCGAAGCAGTGAGTGGGTGGCTGCAGGCGAAGGCCGGTTGGGGGCCCGAGGCCATCGAGAGGTGGCTGGAGGGCTTCTGGGACGCTCAGGAGGCGTGGGACGTGGTCGAGCCTGAGCTGCTGAGCAGGGCTCGGACGCGACGATCGGCGACCAGCGACGGAACGTTCGCATCGTAGAAGACGCCGGTTCCAGTCCGGTCACTTCCACCAACCAACCGGGTCTAAAGGCGTAATAGCAGGTCCGACATGGGTTCTGCCGGTGGTGACCTGGCGCTGGTGTTCTTTGATGACCGCCGGAGCCCGCTCGGGATGGCACGGGCTCCCAACACGGATAACTACCGAAACACCTGTTCGAGGCGCGTAGTGTCGTGGGCATGTCCGGTGAGGGAGTCGACTCAAGCTTCGTAGCACAAGCAGCGGAACGGGTGGACGGCGTCCTGGTCTTTTCGACCGACCTCAAAAGCCGCTATGGCACGGTACCGGAACTGGGCTCCACGGCCGACCTGGAGATCTTCCACAATGCTGAACGTGGCCCGGGAGGTCCATGGGCACCGGAGAACGTGCGGCGCCCCTACGACATCTCTGGTGGCCTTTTGCTCATGGCACTGGGTAACTACCTACGCAGCCTGCAACTGCTACTAGTGCCCGAAATGGCCCTCTATGGGTTCCAGGTGATTGCTCGCTCCATCATCGAAGGCGCCGCCTCGGCTGCATGGATCCTTGACCCGGCGATAAACATCCGCGACAGGGTGATCCGTGCTGCTCTGCTGGAGCACGAAAGCATTCTTGAAGCCAGGAAGGTCGAGAGTGCTGGCGGAGGCGACGGATCGGGGTACAACAAACAGATCCTGGAACTCAGGACCCGCTTGGCGCTGATGGGCATCGCCGAGGACCTAAATAGGAAGAGTGTGCTCATCGGGTTCGAAGGCAAGACGTTGCCCCCGAAGACGTATGCAGCATCAGGCCTCCTCCGTCTTCTCGACATTGATCACGGCGAGATGTGGTACCGCGCCATATCGGGAGTGGCACACTCAGTGCTCTATGGTGTTACGCAGTATCTGACTGGCGAACCGATACCTGGGACTAACCGGGCAACTCTCAAGCCAAGATTGCCGCTAGACGCTGTCGTTGGGGCTGTCGTGCTGTCGATCAATGCCTACCTCTTCGTAATACAGCGCCACTCCTTTCTTTGGGGCCGAGACGCCGCGGCGGTGGACATGATGCGTCGGGCAACTTCCCTTGAGCTGATTAATGCGGCGGTGGTGGCCAAGGCGTCGTAGTCCGGACCTGGCCAGCCGTCCCGCCGAGGGTTAGGGCGTCCAGGACCTCCCGGCGATCGGCCAGGTCGTTTGCACCAGTTCGTGCTCACCCAGGCGGAGGATGTCGA
>PMWT01000050.1 GCA_003166025.1 Acidimicrobiaceae bacterium
GGCTCTGGGTCACTCAGTGAGCTTGCGCTCGGGGCCGTCGCCGTCTCGTATGCCGCAATCGCCATGCTGGTCCGAGAGCGCGGCTCGATGGCTGCCACCATTGCGGCCGTGCTTGGCGGTACCGGTGCTTTCTGTGGTGCCATCGTCAACGTCTTCGTCGGCATCAGTCTCGCTGCTGCTGCGACAGCGCATGTTACGCGCGAGGCGGCGGCCCGGTTCTTGATCGCCAACTTCAATTCCGGACCAGGTCAGACGTTCACGGACGTCTACGCCTTCAGCGAGTACTTCGCGCCGGTCATAATGGGAGTCGCTCTCTGGCGAAGCCGTCGTGTGCCACGTTGGCTGGCGGTCCTGTTCTCGGTGGGTTTTGAACTTGCCGAAGATACGACCTCCGTCGGACCTGTCAAAGTCGTCTTGCAAATGGCTCTGTTCGCGTTAGCGATGGTGCTTCTCGCGGTCCGGATCTGGCGAGCGGCCGCACCGGCGGCGGCGGCCCAGTACCCACCTCGTCCCGGTGCTAAGTGCGGCCTTACCCGGCTTTGAGCGTCGGTTTCGAGGAAGTTAGTGCCGCGCGGCGGCCAGCGGTCGTCAGCGCCGCTCCGTCGAGCGGCGAATGGCGCGGGCAAGGCGGGCAGGACTGGTCGGCTTCGGCAATGGCGAGGCCCCCGGCGCCCGGAGCGCGTCGAGCATGTAGGTTGCAAACCGCTCCCACGCCTTAGGAGCGTGGTGCTTTGTGGCATTCACCACCCCTGCGTTGGCCATCAGCACCAGGACGAGATCCTCGAGCACGAAGTCGGCGCGCAGCGCTCCCGCCGCTTTGGCGCGCTCGACAACATCGCCCAACCCGGCGGTAGCGGCACGGAGCTGACGATCGAGCTCGGCGGTGCTCGGGAACGTGAGAGAGAGCACGTCCGCGCACCCCGCATCGGCGGCCTGCATGGAGCACGCGGTGCGGACGAAGCCGCTAAACCCCGCCCACGGGTCTGCGGTGGTAATAGCTACTTGGGCTGCAGCCTCATAGGCACGGAGACGTGGCTCGAAGGCAGCCGCAACCAGGCCCTCGCGAGTCGGGAACCGCCGGTACAAGGTGGCGATCCCCACGTCAGCCCTCCGGGCGATCTCCTCTAACGCGGCGTGCGTGCCGCTTTCGGCGAACACCTGCCTCGCCGACTCCAAGATGGCGTCGCGGTTGCGGGCGGCGTCGACCCGCAACGGGCGGGAGGTGGGCGCCATACGACCAGCATACCGGCGAAGTGGAAATCACCCTCCGCTTTCGTCCAGGGCCCGCTATGATGCGGAGCGTACCCTCCACTTCGTGGGCGGCACCATGAGGTCAGATGCCACCGCGCGTGTGCGAAGGACGCCAGATGACAGACCAGCTCGAAGTGCTTCGGACATCCGTCGCCCGCTTGGGGGCGACGGTCGAAAGGCTTGGCCCGGGCCAGCTCGCGGCGCCCGCCTACCCCGCCGAGTGGACAATCGCCGATGTCCTGTCGCACCTGGGCTCGGGGGCGGTGATCCTCCAGCGCTAGTTCGACGACGTCGTAGCGGGAGGTGAAACTCCCTCGGATTTTGCCCAGCTCGTCTGGGACGAGTGGAACGCGAAGTCAGCCCAAAGCAAAGCGGCCGACTTCCTCGCTGCCGATAAAGCCTTGCTAGACGGTCTCGGGTCACTTGCCGACGATGAACGGGCCCGCTTCGAGTTCGCTATCGGGCCCATGACCTTCGACTTCGCCGGGTTCATCGGACTGCGGCTCAATGAGCACGCCCTTCACACCTGGGACATTGAGGTGGCCCTTGACCCGGGTGCCCCCGTAGCCCCTGGCTCGGCACGGCTCGTCATCGACAACCTCCAGATGATCACCCGCTTCACCGGCAAGCCCACCGGCACAGAGCACACCATTACCGTGCTGACAAGCGAGCCCCGGCGGGACTTCAGGGTCGTCATCGGAGCCGACGGCGTCTCGTTGGGCCCCATCGAGCCCGTCGATGAGCCGGACCTCGAGATCCCCGCCGAAGCCTTCATCCGATTGGTTTACGGCCGCCTTGACCCTGCTCACACGCCCGCAACTCGCGGGCCAGCAAACCTGGGCGAACTGCGGAACGTCTTCCCCGGGCCCTGAACGCCACCCCCGACCACCTAAGGAACAGCAATGCCAGACATTCTCAGTGCCGTGCCTGAGAGCCACCGTGACCTTCTTCGTTCTCCCCTGACAGCGACGCTCACGACGATCGATATCAATGGCCGCCCGCAGTCCACTGCCGTCTGGTACTTCGTCGACGACGATGGTCAGCTGAAGGGTTCGATCACTTCGGACCGCCAGAAGTGCAAGAACCTACGCCACAACCTCAATTGCGACCTGTTTATTATCGACCCGCAGAACCCTTTCCGCACGCTCGAGATCCGCGCCGAGGCCGAACTCGCCGCCGACCCCGACAAGGTCACGGTCCGCAAGTTGGCCAAGCTCTACGGCGTCGACGAAGCCGTGCTGGTCAGGCCCGAAGAAGACCGTTATACCCTCAAGTACCGGCCTCGCCGGGTGGTCGCCAACCCACGGAGCTGACGTGATGCCACCACTCGTCCAGGTGATCGTCGGGACCACCCGGCCGGGTCGGTTCTCGGAAAAGCCGATCGCCTGGCTGGTGGACCGGCTCTGTGGGCGCGACGACCTCGAACTCGAGATCCTGGACCTCCGGGACCACCCGTTACCCATGTACGAGGGCACCGTCCCGCCGGCCCGCTCGCCACGTGACTACCCCAATGACGCCGTAGCTCGGTTCGGCCAAGCCATCGACCGAGCCGACGGCTTCATCATTGTCACCGCTGAGTACAACCACGGCTATCCGGCCTCGCTCAAGAACGCCATGGACTATCTGTTCGCCGAGTTTAATCGTAAGCCCGTGGCCTTCGTCGGGTACGGCAATGTGGGCGGGGCCCGGGCGATCGAGCAATTGCGCCAAGTGGTAGTGGAGCTTGAAATGGCTCCGTTGCGCCATGCCGTGAACATCCTACCGGAACTGATGATCTCGGCTCGGAGCGCAGAGCCGTTCTCGCCGGAGCTCTTTGCCTCACTCGACCAACGCCTCGAGACCATGGTCTCGGACCTCTTGTGGTGGACAGCAGCCCTCGGTGCTGCGCGCGCCTCTGCCGGGTAGTCACGTCGTTCGCGTTCATCCTGAGAGCGAGCGGCTGAAAAGATCGCGCGCGGTGGAGGCGACATCCGCCGCGGATCCCGGCGTCAGGAGTGCTCGAAGACGGTCGCGAACGCCTCCTTATTACTGGCGGAGTATGTGGTCTTGGCCTGGAGCGGCCCCGTCGAGCTCGCGTAGAGGTCGTCTGCCTGGAGCCCAGTTTCCGCGGAGCTAACGGCCTGTGCCATCAGGTCGATAGTGGGCCCGACGAAGGCGGGGACGCGCTCGGGCAGCCGCACGGAGGGACTGGCCTGTCGATCGCCCCGCTCGACTGCTCCCACCGCCACCCAGGAGTCGAGAGCTTCTACCGCTAAGTGGCCATCGATGTCGAGACTGGGACCAACGAGGTCGTTCAAGTTGCAAGCGCCTATGACCCGCCGGGCGCGAGCCGATGGCGCCCGGACCGTCAATGACCGTGCCCGTTGCCGGAGGAACGCCCGAGCCCAGACGATGACCCCGAGGGTTGACGCCGCCATGAACTCGACCCCGCTCAGGTCGAGGATGAGGCCGGCGCTGTCGAGGGCGATGGCACTGGCCAGTGTGGCGCATAGAGCGTCATCTGTTGAGAGGTCGTGCTCACCCACCAGCCAGACGATGATGGGACCGCCCCCGTTCTTGGGGGCGTCGGGAACGGTGAAAAAGGAAGATCCGGCGACGACCATCGTGTACTCCTACTTCAGGCGCTGAAATTACCGCGCTACCAGGGTCTGGAGTACCGCCCCCAGCCAAGCGCATGCCGGCCCAACACGTGGGGCTTTTTGTCGTGTCCCCCTAGACCTACATCCTTTGTGGCGTGGAGACGAACGAGCCAAAGTTCGGGAGGCTCCGGAACTGTTCGAGACGGTCATCGCCGGTATCCTGGCCGCGGCGGCGCTGGACCGCGCCCCCGGACCGGGGACGGACAAGCGACGCGCACGGGGCTCCCGCCCGAATTGGCGCCAGCCACGCCGAGGACGAGCGAGATGTTGGTGAGCAGCCCGTCACCAGACCCGAGGACGGCCGCTCGGGCGGCGCTGCCCTGTACGTCGCGGT
>PMWT01000146.1 GCA_003166025.1 Acidimicrobiaceae bacterium
CACGGATGGGTCAGAAGACCCGCTTTTTCTCGGTGATGTGGGCGAGAGTGGTTTGCAGGCCGTCGGCTTCACCGCGCCATCCTCGGGCTGTGGCTAGTTCGATACGCCGGTGGACGTCTTGTTCGAGCTCGACGAGGCGGGTGAGTTGGTCGGGGGCGACGCGTAGCATAGGGCAGCGCACGCAGGCGTGCTCGTGGATGCAGGGGGTGCCGTAGGGGCGGGCGCAGTCGCCGAGCTCGACTCGGCGGAGATCGAAATGCTCGCCAAAATCGTGCCATTCGGCGTTGGTGGGCTCGCGGTATTCCTCACCGGGGCGCTCAGCGCGTCGACGGGTGACGAAGGTCTGGAAGTGCTCGATGACTTGTTCGGGGTAGATGGCGACGTAGCCGCGGGTGGTCTCGAGGCTGAGATGACCGAGAAGGGCGGCCCCGATGTGGATGGGCAGGCCGGAGTTGACCAGCTCGGTGATGAAGATCCGCCGGAAGTCGTGGGGGGTGAAGCGCAGTGCGGCCCCATCGACGTCGACGAGCCGGGCGTGGGCGACGGCGCGGTCGAGGATGTTCTGCACCGTCCGGGAGCTGAACACGGCGTGTTGGCCTCGCGCCGGGCGTTGGAACAGGTGGGGAAGCGGGGAGCCCCACAGTTTCTCATGCTCGTCGAATCGCGGCGCCAGCGGGACCCCGTCCCCGGTGCCGGTGACACGGCCGACGATGAGCGCCATAACCCGGAGCAGTTCGGGGGATATCGGCACGACTCGTTCGGCGTCGGTCTTGGACGGCGCCACTTGGAGCAGCGGGACGACGTCGCCGGTCTCGCGGACGTAGCGGCGCAAGCTCAGATGGGTGAGCTCGAGCATTTCCTCGACCCGGAGGCCGGTGAGGCGGAGGACCTCAATGATCGCCCACGCCCAGAAGGCGTCGGCTTCCTCGGTGGTGACGTCGAGGACCGCCCCGTTGGTGTCGATGACGCGAACCTGGCTATATGGCCGGTGGGCGCCGGCGGCTCCGGTGCGCGACCGGCGCAGGCGGTGCCAGGGGCGCTCTGCGAAGGCGAACTGTTCGCCCTCTCCGGCTCTCTCGGCGGCGGCGAGCAGGCCCTGCGCGGCGCTGAGACGGGCATGGGTGGCTGCGCTCAGGGCGGAAAGCACCGGGGCCAGCGCGCGTGTCCGGTGGTGCATGCGGGCCTGGCGGTGGCGTACGTGTTTCGCGTAGCCGCGTAGGTCGGCGCCGCTGACTGGGTTGGGCGCCGCCCATTGCGCCCAGATGTGCGGTTCGGCCAGCGCCCATTGGGCGATATCGGCGTAAAAGGCGCGCACGCTCATCAACACGGCGTCGGCGTCGAGGCGAGGCCCGCCGCGCTGCAGGGTGTTGAGGTCCTGCTTCCAGCGCCTCGCCAGGACCGGGTCGACGCGCAGTGTGCCGATCCCCGGTGCCAGGCGCTCGATGTCACACCAGAACACCCCGACGAGACGCGAGCTGAGCACCCGCAGGCTGGAGTAGTCCAATGACGCGGAGCGTTCGGTGAGGTAGTCGACGAACACGTCGCGCACGGCTCGACTGGTCGGCCCGTAGCTGTCGACCATCTCGACCACAGACCGCTGCCCCCGTCCGCGGGCGGCGTGCAATGAAGCCGGGGCGTTGTCGCCGAGGACGCCGATGTCGTGGAGCAACAGCCAAGCGACGTGCATCGCGTTGGGTCGTTTGGTGGCAGTGACCACCTCGACGTAGGCGAGCAGGTCGGCCGGCTCCAGGGCCGCGATCGGCTTGCCGGTGTGGACCATCACCCGTATCAACGCGTGGACCGCCTCGGCAGCCGCGTGAGGGTCGTAGAGGTGGCTCAGCTCGTTGAGACGGGTAAAGCCGGCGGGGTCGTTTACTTCGCCGAACAGCGACCACAAACCCAAGAACCGTTCGCCCAACAACCATCGATAGCCGGGGCGCAGCACCCGCAGGCACAACAGTGTTGCCAATCCCTGGGTCATCTGGCCGCGATCGGCACCGGTGCGGGGAAACCAGTCGCGGCCACGGGTTTCTGCTCCGCTCGACGCCCACCTCTCCGGCCAATCCTGGCCTGCAGAGCCGCTCAGCCAGTCCAACATGGCGGCCGTCGAGGCTGCCCGTCGCCGCCGGGCGCTCGGTGTCTCGACTGAGCGCAACTCGAAGGCCACCACGACCAGGTGCTGCCTACTCGCCCCGGCCAGCGGGCACGAGGCCACGATCGGCACTGGAGGTGACGACGGTCGACGCGTCCTGGCGACGAGGTCGCGGCCCAGGGGCGTTGTCGATGCAACGTTGTGCTGTGCAATGTCGGCGGCGAGCACTTCAGGGCTCACCGAACACGACCCTCATGCACGCCGGGTCGTACCCCGCCGCCGGCACGGGGACCGGGGCCGGCCGGGCGTAGTGGGCTTGGACCCTGTCCACGATGTCCTCCAGTCGTGCCCGGGTGTAGATCTCCGTCGAGGACAGGTGGCGGTGCCGGAGCACGGCCTGAACGTCGGTCAGGGTCATCGCCGGGTCGCTGACCAGTCGCGCGGCGCAGGTATGACGCAGGTCGTGACAAGTAAAATTGGTGCCCAGCTGGGCGTTGGCCCGCTCAAGCACGGCGCGCATGGCCATGTAGTTCAGCGGGCGCCGAGGGGAGCGCCGGGTCCACCACAGTGGCTCGTCGGGGCCGGCCAGGGAACTCTCGGCCAGGTACAACGCCAGCCACACGAACGCATCGGGCGACGCCGGGACCTGTTCCAGCGCCCGGCTGCCCTTGGTGACTACCGAGATGAGGTTCTGCCCCCAGTGCACGTTCCCGCCGTGCAACCCGAGCAGCTCCGATGCCCGGGCGCCGCTGGACACGTACAACGACACGATGGCCCGGTCCCGGTGGCAGCGCAGCGCCGCGAACAGCTCGTCGAAAAGGCCATCAGGGATCGAACGAGGAGCGACCCTGGGCTGTTTCTGGCGGTACGGCGCCCGGCGGTGGTCCCCGAACACCTCGAGGGGGTTGTGATGGGAATGCACCCGCGCCCCGCGCCGGCTGGGCGCCGGGACTGGGTTGACGATCGGGCCGCGACCCTGACCAATGTGGAACTCGTAGAAGCCGGCGACGACCGACAGCGCATGATTGATCGTCGCCGGGGCGTAGCCGTCAGCCAAGCGCGCTTTGCCCGTGCGCACGTTCACGCTTCCCGCCGCCAACGCCGCCGGGTCGCTCCGGTGCCGCTGTGGGTTCTCCGACGTGCGCAGCCATACCACCATTTCGCGGACCTCGCCCCGCCCGGCGTGCTCCCACCCCACACCCACCGCGGCCAGCAACCGGAACCAGCGCAGCAGGTCGAACGCGTAGCTGCGGCACGTCGAGGGGGCGCAATCGCCCGCCATCAGTTCCCGAAGGAACTCGCTCACCGCCTGAACCTCCATGCCCTCGCCATCGACGACCAGGAACGGCAGTGACAGGTCACTCGACGCCAGCACCGCCCCGTTGGCGGCAGGCTCGGGCCGGCTCACGCCCATCGCTCCCCGCCGCACCGAGACAGTGCCCTAGTACACAACCGAGTCACGAACACACGTTCGATAGTGCACTATTCGCAGAGGGATGTCAAGGCGAACCACACCCCGGTCCATACCAAACCGGCGCTTAGGCCTCCTGGTTCACCTAGCCCTCGTCGCACCAATCGGCCAGCTCAACTCCAACCGGCGGTGCAGCTACTCCGACCGCTCACCAGCACGGAGCAATGGTGGGCCTGTAGTGCAGTCAATAGGTCGGTACCGCAAACGGCTGGTCCAGGCNNGACCTGCTAGTTGACTGAACTACCTGACCGCTCACAGTGACTGGTTTTGAAGCGGGCCTGCCCTTCTTTTAGTGCGCCTTTGCTTTTGACCGGCACCCAGCGTCACCGGTGCAGGCTGGGTAGTTCAGAGAATCACCCGCTACCGCAAACGGCTGGTCCAGGCCCACACCGCCGAGTGCCAGCGGATCCAAAAGACCCTCGAGGACGCCCCGTTGACTGAACTACGAGAAGATATGGGCCGGTCAGGGGTTTGTAAGCAGGATGGCGTTGCTAGGTTCCAGGCCCATGATCGAGCCAGAAGACGCGATGCGAGACCTGTCCAAGTTGGTGGTCGCTCAGCACGGCGGGCTGTACTCGACGGGGGATCCCTTCGAGCCATTCCAGCTGCGCGACACCACCGGCACGGTCGTCGAGGCGGTGTCGGTTTACCTGCGAGAGCTGCAGGCGTGTGGCCGGCCTGCGACCACCCAGCGTTCCTACGCGATGGACCTGCTTCGCTTCTTCCGGTTCTTGTGGGCGCTGGGAGTCCCGTGGAACGAAGCGACTCCTGCCGAGGCACGTGACTTTTGCACGTGGATCCAGCTCGTTGACAAGCCGGCGTCTTCGTCCAAGCGACACGGTGAGCGGTCGCCGACAGGCCGATCCGGCCGTGAGACGAGCGGGCAGGGTGCCCCGAACGCGCTGACCGGCAAGCCAACGCTCGGGACCAAGTACGCCCCGGCGACGGTCGCGCACGCAGAGACGGTGCTGCGCGGCTTCTATGAGATCCACCTCGAGGCCGGGACTGGGCCGATGGTGAACCCCTTCCCGCTTTCGCGTGCCAGGCGCGGCGGCCGGGCGCACGCACACCACAATCCGGCGGAACTGTGGCGGCCTGAGCGGACCGGTCGTTACCGGCCAAAGGTCCCACAGCGGATCCCCCGTCAGATCCCCGACGAGCATTTCGACGCGTTGTTTGCCGGCCTCTGTTCGCATCGCGACCGGGCGCTCGTCGCCTTCTTCTGCTCGAGCGGGGCGCGCGCTGCCGAACTGCTGGGGGCGAGCTGCGGTGACGTCGACCCGGGAGCACAGCTGATTACGGTGATCCGGAAGGGATCGCGGGCGCTTCAGCAGCTGCCGGCTTCCCCGGACGCGTTCGTGTGGCTCCGCCTCTACCAGGCCCAGATGGAGGGTCTCGTCTCTTTGGCAGCCGACGAGCCGTTGTTTTGGACGCTGCGACGCCCGTTCCGCCAGCTCAGCTACCACGCGGCGCGGGCGATGTTCACCCGTGCGAACAGGGCGCTCGGCGCCAACTGGACGTTGCATGATCTCCGCCACACCGCCGCCTATCGGATGG
>PMWT01000207.1 GCA_003166025.1 Acidimicrobiaceae bacterium
CGGTGCTCCCGCTGGGGCCGGTGGAGCAGGCTGGGGAGGTCTTGTCCGGGGAGGTCCCGTCCGCTTCGACGTAGCCTGCGTCCTCGGCGGAGCGCTGGACGTTATCGAGGGCGCTTTGTAGGTGTCAGTGGCCCGGGCGCCGGCGGTCCCGCAGCTGCCAGCAGGGGGTATGCCAGTGCCGGCGCAGGTCCGGGGCTTCCCGGGGGACAACCACAAGGTGAGCCGTCCCGGGCAGGATCTCCTGGTTGCAGCCGGGGCAAACGTACGCCTTGCGGGCCTGAGAGGGGCTGATGCGGCGGAGCTGGACATCGCTCGGCTCGTCGGTCGCGGCCAGGTCGATCAGGTCCTGTAGTTCTTGCAGGCCGCCAGGGGGATGGTCCGCGCCGGGGCTCTTGCGACGTCGGGCGGGCCGTCGTACCACGGACGCCAAGTTAGCCCCAGGCGGCACTGGTATTGTCCGACTACTGAACCGGTTCGGGTGGTTGGCCCGGCCGTGACGAGGAGAGGGATCTGTGAGGTACGGCCGATTTGACGACGCCAGGCGCGAGTACGTCATCGAGCAGCCCGCGACGCCCACGCCCTGGGTCAACTACCTGGGCACGGAGGACTACTTCGGCATCATCTCCAACACCGCTGGTGGGTATTCGTTCTACCGTGACGCCCGGCTGCGCCGCTTGACCCGCTACCGCTACAACAACGCGCCATTTGACCTGGGGGGGAGGTACCTGTACCTCCGGGACGGCTCGAACGGCGAGTTCTGGTCCCCGACGTGGCAGCCGACCCAGACCGACTTGGAGGCTTACGAGTGCCGTCACGGCTTGTCCTACACGGTCATCTCGTCGCGCCACCAGGGGATCAGCGCGGAAGCCCTCTATTTCGTACCCCTCGGCACCTCTCTCGAGGTGTGGCGGCTGCGCGTCCGCAACGGGCGCTCGGTCCCGGCGCAGCTCTCGGTCTTCTCCTCGGTGGAGTTCTGTCTCTGGGACGCCCAGGACGACGCCACCAACTTCCAGCGCAACTTCAACATTGCCGAGGTGGAGGTGGAGGGCAGCGTCATTTACCACAAGACCGAGTACCGCGAACGCCGTAACCACTTCACCTACTTCGCCTGCTCCATGCCCCTCGCCGGCTTCGACACCCAGAGGGAGGCGTTCCTCGGCCCGTACCGGGGCTGGGACCGCCCGACAGTAGTGGAAAGGGGCGAGTCGGCAGGTTCGATCGCACATGGCTGGGCGCCCCACGGTTCGCACCATGTGCGCTTGGCGCTGGGCCCGGGCGAGAACGCGGAAGTCATTTTCGTCCTGGGTTATGCGGAGAACAGCAAGGATGACAAGTTCGACCCCGCCGGGAGCCAGACCATCAACAAGCGGGCTGTCAGACCGGTGATCGAGCATTGGCTCAAGCCGGCGTCGGTCGAAGAGGGCCTGCAGGGCCTGCGCGAGTACTGGGACCGGATGCTCGGGAAACTGGCCGTATCGACCTCGGACGCCGACACCGACCGCATGGTCAACATATGGAACGCGTACCAGTGCATGGTGACTTTCAACCTCAGCCGGTCGGCGTCGTTCTACGAGTCGGGGATCGGGCGGGGCATGGGGTTCCGAGACTCGAGCCAGGACCTGCTCGGTTTCGTGCACATGGTCCCCGAGCGCGCCCGGCAGCGCATGGTGGACATAGCCTCCACGCAGTTGCCGTCCGGCGGCGCCTACCACCAGTACCAGCCGCTCACCAAACGGGGCAACGACGAGATCGGCTCGGGCTTCAACGACGACCCACTTTGGCTCGTCCTGGCCGTCACGGCTTATGTGAAAGAGACGGGTGACTATTCGGTACTGCACGAACAGGTCCCCTACGACAACGTTGCGGGGAGCGAGGCGCCCTTTTACGACCACCTGCGCCGCAGCGTCAATTACACCCTGGAGCGCCTCGGCCCGCACGGGCTCCCGCTCATCGGCCGGGCGGACTGGAACGACTGCCTCAACCTCAATTGCTTCTCCGACACTCCCGGAGAGAGCTTCCAGGTCACCGAGAACCGGTCCGGCGGTAGCGCCGAGTCGGTGTTCATCGCTGGCCTGTTCGCGCTGGTCGCCGGGGAAATGGCGGCGCTGGTCGAAAGCGGGGGCGGGTCAAGCTGGGCCGAGCCCGGCGAGGCCGAGCGCTACCGCCGGGCGGCGACGTCCATGGGAGCGGCCATTGCTGAGCATGGCTGGGACGGGCGATGGTTCAGGCGTGCTTACGATTTCTTCGGCGAGCCGGTGGGCTCGAGCGCCAATGAAGAGGGCCAGATATTCGTCGAGCCCCAGGGCATGTGCGTCATGGGCGGGGCGGGCGCCGACGGACGGGCGCGGCAGGCCCTTGACAGCGTCCGGGCCAAGTTGGCCACTCCCCACGGCATCGTGCTCAACCAGCCGTCCTATACCCGCTACCACCTCGAGTTGGGAGAGATTTCGTCGTACCCGCCGGGTTACAAGGAAAATGGGAGCGTCTTTTGCCACACCAACCCGTGGGTGATGATCGCCGAGACCTTGGTGGACGACGGGGACGCCGCTTTCGACTACTACAAGCGCATAAACCCCTCGGCCCGCGAAGCCATCAGCGAGGTGCACCGGGCCGAGCCCTATGTGTACGCACAGACCATCGCCGGCCCCGATGGCGCCACCTTCGGGGAGGCGAAGAACTCGTGGTTGACAGGTACGGCGGCGTGGAACTTCGTGGCCATTTCGCAGTGGATCCTCGGGATCCGGCCTGATCACGCCGGCCTGCGGGTCGACCCCGTCCTTCCCGCGGCCTGGGACGGCTTCGACGCCGTGCGGGTCTTCCGGGGCGCCACGTACCGGATCAAGGTGTGCAAGGTCGCGGGCGCACAGAAGAGCCGGGTCGGTTACCTGGTGGTCGACGGTAAACGGGTCGAAGGCAACCTTGTGCCCCTGGCGCCGGAGGGGGCCGTGGTCGAGGTCGAAGCGTTCACCGCGCCCGTCGGCCCGGCCTGACCCGTACAAGGCCGTTGTCGGCCGCAGGTCGGAGGTTCCCGTCACCGGTGCCTTGTAGCGTCTGACCCGTTGCTCGTGGCCGGCAGCCGGCCTCTTCACATCAGATCGAACGTCTGTCTGGAGGGTCGCGCATGCTGGCAACGGTGTCTTCGGCCACGCTGGTCGGGGTCGACGGTCACGCCGTCAGCGTGGAAGTCCATGTGAGCAACGGCCTGCCGGGGTTCCGGGTGGTCGGCCTGCCCGACACATCGTGCCGGGAGGCTCGAGACCGGGTCCGGGCCGCCCTCATCTCTAGCGGCTTCAACTGGCCCCAAAAACGGATAACCGTCAACCTGGCGCCCTCGGGCTTGCGCAAAGCCGGTTCCGGCCTGGACTTGGCGGTGGCGCTCGGCGTACTGGCGGCCGACGCCCAGATCGGCACTGCGCCTCTGGCCGGCTTGGCGTTCATCGCCGAGCTCGGTCTCGACGGTTCCCTGCGAAGGGTCCCAGGCCTGCTTCCCCTCGTCGCCGCCAGCGGCGAAGAAGGGGTCGTCGTCCCGCCCTCCTGCGGCCGCGAGGCCTGTCTCGTGGGACGGGCGTTGACCAGGACAGCCCCGACGTTGATGGCGCTCGTCCAGGCGCTGCGGGGGCAGGCCCCCTGGCCCGAGCTGCCTCCCGGTCCCGAGCCCGTGGAGGCCTCCACGGTCCCCGACTTGGCCGAGGTGCGGGGCCAACCGTTGGGGCGCCGTGCCCTGGAAGTGGCGGCCGCCGGAGGCCACCACCTGCTGATGGTGGGCCCCGCCGGGGCCGGCAAGACGATGCTGGCGGCTCGCTTGCCAGGCCTGCTCCCCGCGCTGTCGGCTGACCAAGCCCTAGAAGTTGCGATGGTCCACTCCGCGGCCGGGTTGGACGTGGCGGCCGGCGCCCTCTGTCTGCGCCCACCGTTCCGCTCGCCCCATCACAGCGCCTCGGCGGTCTCGCTGATCGGCGGCGGCGGAGCTCGGCTGAGGCCGGGGGAGATCAGCTGTGCCCACAACGGCGTCCTGTTCCTAGACGAGCTGGCCGAGTTCCCGGCCGGTGTACTCGACAACCTGCGCCAACCCCTAGAGGAAGGACGAGTGGTGGTCTGCCGGGCCACTGGGACAGTGGCTTTCCCGGCCCGCTTCATGCTGGTGGCGGCGATGAACGCCTGTCGCTGCGACGCCGACGGTTCTCCCGGGTCCTGCCGGTGCAGCAGCGCCGCCCGGTCCCGCTACGTAGCGCGCCTGTCCGGGCCCCTCCTGGACCGGTTCGACCTCAGGGTGCGGGTACCCCGACCTCTGGTCGAAGACCTGCTTCGGCCCGGTGGCCCGGCCGGGGAGGGGGCCAGCGAGGCGTCAGCCACCGTGGCCGCCAGGGTCTGCGACGCTCGCGGGCGCGCCAGGCAGCGCGGCGCGCCGGCCAACGCTCAACTGCCGGCTTGGCGACTGGACGACGTGGCTCCTGTTAGTGCCGGAGGAAGGCGACTGCTGGAAAGAAGGCTCAGGGAAGGGCGATTGTCGGCGCGAGGCCTGGACCGGGTGCGCCGCGTCGCCCTGACGGTCGCCGACCTGGCCGGCGACGAACCTCCCCTCGGTGAGGAGCACATCTTGGTGGCGCTGGCGTTGAGGGCACCGGGCGAAGAGGGCCCGGGGGCCTGGCACGAGCCCGTCGCCTCGTACGGGACGCCGGCGGAGGCCCGGCCGTGGTGAGTGTGCTCCCCGCCCTCGACGGCTTGCCCCCGGCCGCCTATGCGGCCGCTCTTGCAGGGCTGCCCGGGGTCGGTCCGGGCTGGCTCGTGGCCGTCCTGGCTGAGCGGTCGCCCCGGGAAGCCTGGGCGGCCGTCTTGGCGGGGGAAATAGGGCCGCCGGTCAGAGGGCGCCCGCGACCCGGGGCCCATGAGTGGGCAGGGGCGGCCGGACGCCTGGACGTAGCGGGGCAGTGGGAGCGTTGCCGGCGCGCCGGGATCGGCGTGTGCTGGCCCGGGAGCCCCGGTTACCCGGACGTACTTGGACAAGGCCCGGCCCCTGCCGGCGTCCTGTTCTCGGCCGGAGCGTTGGACCGCCTCGGGGACCGCCGCCGAGTCGCCATCGTCGGGACCCGCAGGTGTACACCGGACGGGACCGACATCGCCTACCGGCTGGGTTACGACCTCGCGGATGCCGGCGTATGCGTCATCTCGGGGCTGGCGCTCGGCATCGACGGGGCGGCCCACGCCGGGGCGCTCGCGGCCGGGCGCGAGGCCGGGGACCGCAGTGGCGGCGATGGCGGCGATGGCGGCGAGGTTGACGGTCCCGTCGTCGGCGGTACCGTCGGGGTGGCGGCCAGCGGTGTTGACGTGGTGTACCCCCGCCAACACGCCGGGTTATGGCGGGAGATGGTGAGGGTGGGGGCCATTCTGTCCGAGACACCGCCCGGGCACCCGGCCCAGGCGTGGCGCTTCCCGTCCCGCAACCGGCTCATCGCCGGTCTGGCCGAGATAGTGGTGGTCGTGGAGTGCCACTCCAAGGGTGGGTCGTGGCACACGGTCGAAGCCGCCATAAAGCGAGGCGTGGAGGTCGGCGCCGTACCGGGGTCGGTGCGCAGCGCGGCATCGGTAGGTACCAACCGGCTCCTGCACGAGGGCGCCACCCCTGTCCGGGGCGCCCAGGACGTCCTCGACGCCCTCGGCGTCTTCGATGTCCTACGGGCTCGACCTCAGGCGTCCGGCCCGACGAGCCCGACGAGCCCGGCGAGCCCGGCGAGCGCCTCGGGGCCGATGCGCACCATGGAAGATGTTGTCCTGGCCGCCGTCGGCTGGCGACCGCTGTGCCTTGACGAGGTCGTCGAGCGCAGCGGCTTGCCGTTGGCCGCCGTAGTCATCGCCCTCGACCACCTGGAGGAGAAAGGGGCCTTGGGAGCGGAGGAGGGCTGGTGGGTGCGCAAGGCCCATTGAGCGTTAGCCCCACAGGCCCAGACGCCGTCCCGGTCAAGGCCCCGGGTTATTCCCGCCGGGTTATTCCTGGTGCCACGGGCACCACCAGGTGGTGCGCCCGCCTACGGTGTCGCGTTGCAGGGGGCGGCCGTCCTTGGGGCAAGTGCCACCACCCCTGCGTTCGTCCATGAGGTCCCCCGTGTGCGACCCGCCCCTCGTCCCGAGCTCGGCCACGGTTGCCCGCAGATGGCGGTGAAGGCGGCGCACCTCAGGCGCCGACAGGCTGCCCGCGGGCCGTTGGGGGGAGAGGCTGGAGCGCCACAGGACCTCGTCGGCGATGAGGTTGCCCACGCCGGCCAGACGGGATTGGTCCATGAGCCGGGCCTTGAGCGGGGCCCGGCTGCCGTCCAGGGCGGCGCTCAAGCGCCCCAGCGTGACCGAGGCGGCGTCGGGGCCGAGGCCGGCTTCGGCGGGATCGAGCTCCACCCCACCGAGGCGTCGCGGGTCGCGGACGCGGAGGTGGCCACCATCGGAGTACACGAGCCCGAAGCGGTCGTAACGGGCCAATGGAGCGTTCGTGGAATGTCGCAGTTCCGCCACGCCGGCGGCCCCGTCGACCACCAGCCGACCGCTCATACCGAACCGCAGGCCCAGGACAGGTCCCCCCGCCCCGTCCGGGCCCTGGGTCTCCAGGAGGAGGAGCTTGCCCCGCCGCCGCGCCGCGCTCAGCTGGTAGCCGATGAGCTCCTGCAGAGTGGCCGGGACCAGGCCGCGCTTGAGGTACCACTCGTCCGGTGTCTCGATGGCGCTGATCTGGCGACCGAGAGCGGCCCGTTCAGCCAGGTCACGGTAGGCCTCGACCTCGATCATCTCCGGCATGGCGCAAAGTCTCAGGCGCCGTAGTCGGCGCCTTTTGACGTCGGTACCTGGATCCCGCAGTTGACCAGGCCCTTCTCGAGGCGACGGCAGACTGTCTCGAGCACCGCCACGCGGGCGTAGTGCTTGCTCTCGGCGGCAATGAGGTCCCAGGGAGCGCCCTTGTGGTCTGTCCGGTCCACCATTTCGTTTACGGCGTCCACATAGGCATCGCGCTTGTCACGGTTGCGCCAGTCCTCGTCGGTCAGTTTCCAACGGCGTAAAGGGTCGTCGCGCCGGCGTTCGAAACGAGCCAGTTGCTCCTTGGAAGAAATGTGGAGCCAGAACTTGACCAGGATCGTGCCCTCGGCGACGAGGATGCGCTCGAAGGCCACGATCTGGCCGTAGGCCCGCTTCCATTCTTTTTCGGTGGCGAAGCCTTCGACCCGTTCGACCAGGACCCGGCCGTACCATGTCCGGTCGAAGAGGGCCATGCCTCCCCAGCCCGGGAGGTTGGGGTCGAACCGCCAGAGGAAGTGGTGCCGTTTCTCCCGGTCGGTCGGCGCGGCATAGGACTGGACCCGGAAGTGGCGGGGGTCGAGGCCGGAAACGAGGCGCTTGATGGCCCCGCCCTTGCCGGCGGCGTCCCAACCCTCGAACAGGATGGCCAAGGGCGGGCCCAGACGGCCGTCGCCCACCAGCCCGCCGGCCAGCAGCCGAAGATGGAGAAGCCGGCGCTGGAGGGCGGCGACACGCTCCTCGCTCTGTGCCGCCGACATCTTGAGGGAAAGGTCTACCTGGTCAAGCTTGTCCATATCCGCCATACAACTCCTCTTGGCGCTGGCGTGCACTTCCGTGCCGGCCCGCCGGCGAGGCTCACCGGATCCGGGCTGGACCAGTAGGGGGGCCGTCAGCCAGCCAGCGGGCCACCAGAAGGGCCAGGTCGACGGGGTAGACAACCTCGTCGGTGGTAGCCAGTTCGGCCAGGGGCCACCAGCGCCAGGACTTTATGAACCGGTCCTCGTCCTCGGTGAGCGCGGTGGCCCGCACCGTGAAGCTTTGGGTGCGGACCACGTAAAACACCTCGGCCTGGTGGAACGCACGCCCGTCGAAGAAGAAGTCGGCCCGACGCGTCCAGACCACGGGCCCGAGGTCGCCCAGCGTGGTCCCGGTTTCCTCGTACAGCTCACGCCGGGCGGCGTCCTCGGTGGGCTCTCCGTCCTCGGCGCCACCTCCCGGCACGAACCAAAAGGGCAATGCGGTGGGGTCGGAGGGATCGCGGCCGCCGAGCAGCAGAACGGCGGGAGTACGGTCCACCAGCACGACCCGGGCCGCCCGGCGCTCGGGGACGCCCTCGGGCACGCCGTCGCCCGCTTGAGCGGGGCGTGAGCTAACCATTGTCGGCCAGGTTATGGCTCTGCCCGGAACGGGAGAGCCGCCGGTTTCCGGCGTAGTGCGCTCGTCGACGGTACGATACCACTGTGGGCTTTCTTAGCAGCGCCCTGAGTGGGGAGAAGGCGGCAGATAGCGGCCAATACCCTTGCGTGCCGGCGGCGCCTGGGCGGCCGAGATGACGGCTCCCGCTGCTGGCGCCGTGGCCTCGACCGACCCAGCCCCTTCCCTCAGGTCGGCCGTCGTCGACGAGCCAACGCCGGCGCTAAAGCGCCCTGCTCGGGCCGGACCGGACGCGCTCTGGCAGTTCACGGCGTGGGCCATGTCGCTCACCGACCTTTCGCCAGCGAGCCGGCGGGCGTACGAAAACGGGGCGAAGTCGTTTTTCACCTGGGCCGAGCGGGGCGGGACAGTTGGCCCCGAGCAGGTCACGCGGCTGGTGCTACGCCGCTACCTGGCCTACATGGCAACGCGGCGCTACGCCCGCCAGAGCGTGGCCCAGAGGGCGTCTGCCCTGCGCCGGTATTTCCGCTGGTTGCGGCGGAACGGGACGTTGGCTTCCGACCCCACTGTGGGCCTCGCCGCCCGGACCGGGGACGGCCGGCTTCCCCGGGTGCTGTCCCGAGGGGATCTCGAGATCATCCTGGACCGGCCACCGATCAGGGCCACCGAGGTGGCCCCCGAGGTCCGCCTGCGCGACGACGCCGTGCTCGAACTGCTGTACGGGAGCGGGTTGCGGGTGAGCGAGCTGTGCGGGATGAGCATGGAGGACCTCGACCTGAAGGGCCGGTGGGCGACGGTGTGGGGCAAGGGGTCCAAGCAGCGCCGGGTCCCCATTTCTGCGCCCTCGGCCGGGGCCGTGGAGGCCTGGGTGCGGAGTGGTCGGGCCCTCATGGCCGGGCCAGGTTCTCCGAAGGACGCTCTTTTCCTCAATTCCAGGGGCGCTCGCCTCGGTCCCCGCGACGTGCGGCGCATACTGGATAGGCGTGCGTTGTCACCCACGCACCCGCATGCATTAAGGCACAGCTTTGCCACTCACATGTTGGACGGGGGCGCCGACCTTAGAGTTGTCCAGGAGCTGTTGGGTCACGCCAGCGTGAAGACCACCCAGGTCTATACGCACGTGAGCAAGGAGCGCCTGTTATCCGTGTACGAGACGTCACACCCGAGGGCCTGATGGAGACAGAGGACGAGGTTTCGCTTTCAGCCGACGAGCTGTGGGCCGAGTACAAGTCGACCGGGTCGCGGGAGCTGCGCGACAAGTTGATCGTGCGCTACTCGCCCCTCGTCAAGTACGTCGCCGGCCGCGTGTCCGTCGGCCTCCCGAACACGATCGAGCAATGTGACCTGGTTAGCTACGGCATCTTCGGGCTCATCGATGCCATCGAGAAGTTCGACAACGAGCGGGCCATCAAGTTCGAGACCTATGCCATCACCCGGATAAAGGGCGCCATTATCGACGAGCTGCGCAGTATCGACTGGGTACCCCGCTCGGTCCGGGCCAAGGCGAGGGCGATCGAGAAGGCCTACGCCAAGCTGGAGGCCCAGCTCCTGCGCACGCCCACCGACACCGAGGTCGCCCGCGAGCTCGGGCTCTCCGAGGACGACTTGCAGGCCCAGTTCTCCCAGATCTCCTTCGTAGGCATCGTGGCCCTGGACGAGGTCCTGTCCGGGGGCGACAGGGGAGAATCCACAACGCTGGGAGATACCCTGGCCGACCGCCGCGAGGGGCCAATGGCCGCCTTCGAGGTCGAGGAGATGAAACAGATCCTGGCCGGGGCCATCAACCGGCTGGCTGATCGAGAGAAGATCGTTCTGTCCTTGTACTACTACGAAGGCCTCACCCTGGCCGAGATCGGCCAGGTCCTGGGTGTGACGGAGAGCCGGGTGTGCCAGATCCACACCAAGGCCGTGCTCCAGCTGCGCGCTCGGATGCTGGTGCCCGACAAGGAGAGCGCCTAGTCAGACGCCGGCGGCGAGGCCCCCTCGACCGTCTGGGTGCCCTGGAGCTCAGCCGTTGCGGTCCAGTGCCGGGTGTGGGTCGGCCGGGCCAGCGTGTAGGCTGGAGCCCGGTCTCGTTGGTAGGGGCCGACAGCCCTTATTAGAGCGGTGTCAAACATATGCCCGGGCGCGTCCACGGTCGTCACCGGTCCCGTTTCCTTTGGACGAGGCAGGTGGCGCAAGCGTCCGAGGGGTAACAACCGATGGAGAGGAGAATTATGGCCGTCGTAACGATGCGGCAACTGCTGGAGGCGGGAGTCCACTTCGGGCACCAGACGAGGCGCTGGAACCCGAAGATGAAGCGCTTTATTTTCGGAGAGCGCAACGGCATCTACATCATCGACCTGAACCAGACCCTGCAACGGGTCGACGTTGCCTACTCCTTCGTGCGGGACATGGTGGCCAACGGCGGCAGCATTCTTTTCATCGGTACGAAGAAGCAGTCCCAAGACCCGATCGCCAAGGCGTCGGAGACGTGCGGGATGCCCTACGTGAACCAGCGCTGGCTGGGCGGGATGCTGACGAACTTCACGACCATCGCCGGGCGGGTAAAAAAGATGACGGAGTACGAGCGCATGCGCTCGTCGGGCGACTTCGAGGCCATGCCCAAGAAGGAGGCGCTCATCCTGACGAGAGAGCTGGAAAAGCTCGAGCGCAACCTGGGCGGTATCCGGGACATGTCCCGGCTGCCCGACGCCGTGTTCATCATCGACATCAAAAAAGAGCACATCGCCGTCTCAGAAGCCAACAAGATCGGTATCCCGATCATCGCCGTGGTCGACACCAATTGTGACCCTGACCTGGTCCAGTACCCGATCCCGGGGAACGACGACGCCATTCGCAGCGGCACCCTCATGTGCCGGGTGATCGCCGAAGCCGTGCAGGAGGGCCGTTTCGTCGCCAGCCGCAGGGGGACGTTCGCCGCCGCCGGGCCGGCGCCGGCCATGGCCCGTGCCACCTACGTGCCCGCTGCGGTGCCGCAGTACCCGGCCTCCGCCGGGGGGCCGGCTGTGGAGCCGGAGGGTGAGGTCGCCCCGGCCGGGACGGCAATAGGACAAACAGAGGACGCCGTCATGGGCGCCCCGACCGCAAGCGCGAGCACGGCGGCGCCAGACGACGCCCGGCTCGAGCCGCCGACGGTGGGGGAGGCCGGACCGGCTGTGGAGGTTGCGGCGCCTGAGGCTGCCGCATCGGAAAACGGGAGCTAGGAGCGCAAGAAGATGGCAGAGTTCACCGCCAAGGACGTGCAGGCCCTGCGCGTCGCGACCGGGGCCGGGATGATGGACGCGAAGCGCGCCTTGACCGAGGCTGACGGCGATCCGCAAGCGGCCACGAAGTGGCTCAGAGAACGCGGTTTGGGAAAGGCGGCCGAACGGGCCGGACGCGAGAGCGAACAAGGCGCGGTGGCGGTCTCCTATGACCAGGCCGCCAATGCCATTGCCCTCGTGCAGCTGCGTTCGGAGACCGACTTCGGAGCGAAGAGCCCGGATTTCGTCAACCTTGTCAACGAGCTGGCCGCCCTGGTGGCCAGCGAAGGCGAGGAGGCGGTGGACCAACGCAAGTCGGCCATCGAGGACCTCAATATCGCCCTGAAGGAAAACGTGCAGCTGGGAGAGGTGGTCCGTTTCCAGCCTGCCCCGGGCAGCGTCGTTGACTCGTACCTGCACGTGCAACACGACAGGGGCGTCAACGGCGTCATCGTCGAGCTGGCCGGGGGGGCCCAGGAGCTGGCCCACGACGTTGCCGTCCACATCGCCTTCGGCAAGCCGAAGTACCTGCAGCGCGAGGACGTGCCTAAGGAAGATGTTGAAGCCGAGCGGGCCACGTTGGAGACCTCGACACGCCTGGAAGGCAAACCTGAGGCGGCGCTGCCCAAGGTCGTCGAAGGCAAGCTCAACGGCTGGTTCAAGCGGGTCCCCGGCGGGGTCCTGCTGGAGCAGCCGTTCGCCAAGGACGACAGCCATTCCGTGGAGAAGGTCTTGGGACCGGCGCGCGTGGTGCGCTTCGCCCAGGTGGTGATCGGGGGTTAATGGGCCGACCGGGAGCGCCCTGGAAGCGCGTCTTGCTCAAGGTCTCGGGCGAGGCCCTGGCCAGCGATGCCGCTGACGAGGTAATCGACGGGCTCGTCGTCGAGCGCCTCGCTAAAGAGGTGGCCGAGGTGCACGCCGCACTGGGCACCGAGATGGCAGTAGTGATAGGCGGCGGCAACATCTGGCGGGGCACGACCGGCTCGGCCACCGGCATGGACCGGGCGACCGCCGACTACATGGGCATGTTGGCCACCGTGATCAACGCCCTTGCCCTGCGGGATGCTCTCGAGCGAGAGGGCCAGCCGACGCGGGTCCAGACGGCCATCGGGATGTCCGAACTAGCCGAGCCGTACATAAGGTTGCGCGCCATCCGTCATCTCGAAAAGGGCCGGGTGGTGATATTCGCCGCCGGCACCGGGAACCCCTTTTTCACCACGGACACGGCGGGCGCGCTGCGGGCAGTGGAGATCGGTGCCGAGGTGCTGCTCAAGGGCACCCACGGAGGGGCGGACGCCATCTACACGGCCGATCCCCGCCTCGACCCCACGGCCCGCCAGATCGCCGACATCCGGTACGACGAGGTGCTGGAAAAGGACCTGCGGGCCATGGACCTCACCGCCATAACCCTGTGCAAAGAGAACTCCTTGCCCATCCTTTATTTCAGCATCATGGAGGAGGGCAACCTGCGGAGCGCCCTCGACGGGGAGCAGATAGGTACGCTTATCCACTGATGACAGACATCCTGGTTGATGCCGCGATAGAGGAGTGCCGCGACCGGATGGCCCGGGCCGTCGAGCACGCCAAGAGCGAGTTCGCCAGCATCCGCACCGGCCGGGCGGCGCCGGCACTGGTCGAAAAGCTGAAAGTCGACTACTACGGTGCCGAGGTGCCTCTTCAGCAGCTCGCCGGGTTCCACGTTCCTGAGCCGCGGACGCTCGTTATCGCCCCCTACGAGAAGGGGCCGGCCGTGATCAAGGCGATCGAAAAGGCGGTCCAGTCGTCCGACCTCGGTATAACCCCGAGCAACGACGGTTCCGTGATCCGCCTGGTGGTCCCTGTCCTCACCGCCGAGAGGCGCAAGGACCTGGCCAAGCTCGCCCATCACCGTGCCGAAGAGGCAAGGGTGGCAGTCCGTAACGTGCGGCGGGCCACAAGGAAAGACCTGGAGGGCCTCGAGAAGGACGGGGATATCTCCAGCGATGAGCTCGATCGGGCCGAGAAGGAGCTCGACAGGCTTACGCACGAGTACACAGCCGAGATCGACCGCGTGCTGGCCCACAAGGAACAGGAGCTGCTCACCAGCTGAGCGCTCTGCTCCACCGAGGGCCTCGGGGTGGTCGACCGGAGGAGGGTTCCCACTGAGTCTTTTCGACAATCCCAGCAACCGGCGTGGTCGGCGCGCCCGCAGTGCAGCCAACGTGCCTCCGCTGGAGCTGAGCGAATGGGGCGAGGGAGGGCCACCGCATGACTACGACCCTCAAGCGCCGACCGGGCCGTTGCCGCTTGGCGACCTGACCGAAGTCGCCGAAGTCGCCGAAGTCGCCGTTGTGGCCCCGGTGCCTGACGCGCCTGAGCCTGACG